>CAYYXM010000009.1:0-12975 GCA_964475725.1 uncultured Candidatus Saccharibacteria bacterium
TTTGCGCACAGAAAACTGAATTCCCTCAGATGAAACCCGCTCATAAATATCCTTTAAGCCATTTTTGTCTTTCACTTTTGCCTCAAGATAATTTTGATCGCCTAAAACACTAATTTTAAAGGGAGCAACTAGTTTTGTGTTATTGATTAAAACAGTGTTGACAATACAGTCAATTGAAGTGGTACCGACAATCCGCTCATCATTAATGGCAATGGCTTGGGTGCCATTGGCCCATAAGTAATTGACCAAATCGCGCAAATCAGCAGCATGGGCAATGGCATTGGAAGTAATTGGACCAGAAGGAGAATCGTCTAATATAATTTCTAAACCCTTGCCTTGAAGTTGGGTTGCCCCAGCCTCTTTCTGTAGAGCTTCCAGTTGATCTGATCGATTATTAGTTGAATGCTGACTTAATTTCACTTGTGCTTGCAAACTAGCAATATCTTGGTTAAAAGTTTCAATTTGGCCCTTTAATTGATTTTGTTGGTTAGTTAAATCTAAAACAGCATCTTTTAGAGAAGCGAAAGGTGCTAGAGGATTTAAAACACGGGAAACTTTAGTCCGGCTTTGCACTGTCAGCAAAAAACCAATGCCAATGCCGACAATAAAAAGAATTATTACCAAAGGCCTGATATAAAATTGGAAAAATTGATTTTTCATTGCTTAATAATATTATACCCTAATAGTGCCCCTGGTAGGAATCGAACCTACATCTAAGGCTTAGGACGCCTGTGTTCTATCCGTTAAACTACAGGGGCATAATTTTATTATAAACTTCATAAATATTTTAGCATATTTCAGAGATTTTCTCAAGAAATATATGATATAATAGAAATATGGACAACAAAATCAAAGCAAATGCCATAAAATTGGTGATTTTACTTGTTATATTGATAATTTTGGCTGTTGTGATTAATTTCTTCTGGTTAAAATTTCAAGGCAAAAAAGATACTAATGCTCAAACTACAACTGCTACCCAACCTCCAATAACCTCAGAAACAACTGTAGCTAGAATTTTAGAAAATTTGGCCAATTATAAAGATAAAACCATTGTCTTAAATGCTAAATTTGGTGGTTGGGGATCAGAGCCTAAAAATTGTGATACCTCAAAAGTAGCTGTAAAAACCAAAAGTGATATTTTAATCTATGATGAAACTGGCTGTCTTTACGAAAGTGGAGCGCAATATCTTGCACCTACTAGCCAGCCTGATCCAGATAATAAGAAAAATATCGGCATGGATATTACAATTAAAGGCACTTTAAAACTGCTCGATGATAAACCATATATTGGTCCAGTGGAATAATGTTTGTTGAGTTATTTAGTATTAATTGAACTCTAAACTTTTTAAAGTGAGATCAAAAGCCTCAACTAAATCGGAGGAAATTGAGGCGCCAACATAGGGAAAAGTATAAGTAAATAAATAAGGAATACTGTCTTTAGTAAATGAAGCAGTAATAGTCATTTGAGTATTGTCAGATGTCATATAATTAATTTTTGTTACTTTGGCGCAATTCAAATCAAGTGTTGTTGTACCAGTCACTTTCATATCCGGCGGAAAATCAATAACAGCCATTTTATCAATTCTGACTTGCATCAGGCTGTCATCTGAACCCTTGAATGACATGTAGTCATCTTGGGTTTGGTCAACTGTCAATTCTTCCATATAACGGAAAGTAAAATTATATTTATTGTTGGTATAGGAGGCAAACTTGGCGATGGCTATTTTGTCTGATTCAGATAAGATATTCGGGCATTTGGCAGAAGATTTAGTTGTTGTTGTGGTGGTTTTCTTTTTAGAACTAGTTGTTGTTGTAGTTATTTTATTTTTGAGTTCATCAATCTGGCTTTGGAGTTGATTTTTGGCATCCTGAGATTTTTTCCAGCTGTAATAGCCCCAACCAATTGCACCTAAAAGAAGAATACCCAATATTACTACAATTATGATCCAAAGATGATTTTTCCTCTCCATTTAACCCTCCGCCACACCTTAATTAATATTAATATAATTGAGTGGCGTCCGCCGAAACATCCTGGATGAAACACGGATGAATAATCCGAGTGCAATACCAAGAGCGTAGGCGGACACTATATATATTTTAGCACAAAATTATAATCATGGTCGGGGTGGGCAGATTTGAACTGCCGGCCTCAGCGTCCCGAACGCTGCGCGCTACCACTGCGCTACACCCCGGGCTGTTGATCGCCGCCCTTCATCATTCGCTTTAATTTAGTTGAGGCCCGAAATCGAGGAATAGTCATCTCAGGAATTTGAATGTGCTGGCCTGTTGATGGATTAATGGCAGTTTTAGCTTTCAGCCGTGACAAGGTAAATGCTCCAAAATTGGGAATTGTTACTTTCTGTCCCTGGACTAAAGTTTCAGTCACGGCATCAGTAAAGGCCCGGATAATATCCCAGGCCTCTTTTCTGGAAATATTGGCCCGCTGGGAAAGTAAATTAATTAATTCTTGTTGTCTCACATTTCCTCCTTTACTATATCTATTTTACTACATTTGCCTTTCTTTATCTCCAACATCACTCCCTCAAAAACCTCTTTGCCCTTTGCTACCTCGTAGCGCCAGGGCAGGCCGGTCAAAAAATGTTCAACAATTGGCCC
The DNA here is from genome assembly GCA_964475725.1 of uncultured Candidatus Saccharibacteria bacterium. Lineage (GTDB taxonomy): Bacteria > Patescibacteriota > UBA1384 > CAYYXM01 > CAYYXM01 > CAYYXM01. The sequence goes on from CAYYXM010000009.1 coordinate 2,617, forward strand.
AGGCTCTGCTCCCAAAATACTCTCTTTGGCTCCGACCATACCAACATCTGTAATATAACCGGTTCCCTTGGGTAAAATTTGAGCATCATTGGTCTGAATGTGAGTATGGGTTCCCAAAACCGCTGCGATTCTACCATCCAAATAGTAACCAAACGCCCGTTTTTCGCTTGTTGCCTCACCATGGAAATCAATAATGATATTATTTGTTTTTATTTTAGGCAATATTTTTGCTATCGCCTGGAAAGGATTATCAACTGACTCACTTATAAAAACTTGACCCTGAAGATTTATTAAAACCAAATCCTCTTTACCGGCTTTTACTTCTATCCAACCTTTGCCTGGCGCGGCCTCTGGTAGATTGAGAGGCCGCAAGATTTTTAATTTATCCAATTGGGGAATAATATTCTTTTGATCAAAAATATGATCACCCGAGGTAAAATAATCCACCCCTGCTTCCATCATTTCATTATATTTATCTTCGGTTATTCCCCGTCCGCCAGCCAAATTTTCTCCATTGGCTATCACAAAATCAACCTGATATTTTTTCCTTAAATCAGGCAATAGTGTTTTAACAGCATTGCGGCCGGTTCGACCAACAATATCGCCAATGAACAAAATATTCATTATTAACTTAAAACTAAAAACGTAAAAGTTAAAACAACAACTTAAAACAGAAAGGATTTTTCTTTTCTCTTTTTTCCTGTTGTTTTGCCTTTTGCCTTTTAACTTTTAACATTTACTTAGCATACTCAACGGCACGCGTCTCTCTTATCACATTAACCTTAATGGTCCCTGGATACTGGAGGTCTTTTTCAATTTTTACAGCAATATCTTTAGCTAACTTTACTGCCTGCAAATCATCAATATCTAGTGGTTTAACAATAATTCTAATTTCCCGACCGGCCTGAATAGCAAAGGATTTTTCCACTCCAGCAAAGGCATTAGCAATATTTTCCAACTCTGTTAGCCGTTTAATGTAGGATTCGAGTGATTCCCGACGAGCCCCTGGCCGTCCGCCAGAAATGGCATCAGCCGCTCTAACCAAAATTGCCTCTACTGTTTTTGGCTCTATATCATCATGATGGGCGCCAACAGCATTAATAATAGTTTCTGACAACCCGTATTTTCTGACAATATCCATGGAAATATGATGGTGGGCGCCAGGTACTTCATGATCAACTGCTTTACCAATATCGTGTAAGATGCCGGCTTTTCGGCAAATCCCCTCATCAGCCCCAAGTTCGGCTGCCAGCATGCCAGCAATATGGGCAACTTCTATAGAATGACGCAAAACATTTTGGCCATAAGATGTGCGGAAATTAAGCCGGCCTAATACTCTGATTAAATCAGGATGAATACCAGCTACTCGCGCCTCATAGGCAGCGTTTTCTCCGGCTTCTTTGACTTCTTGAGCAACTTCTTTTTCTACTTTTCTTACCATCTCTTCAATTCTGACGGGTTGAATACGGCCGTCAGCAACCAATTTCTGCATTGCAACTGTAGCTATATAGCGCCGAATGGGATCAAAAGAAGAAAGAGTGACAACATCGGGCGTGTCATCAATAATGACATCAACACCGGTCACCTTTTCAAAAACCTGAATGTTTCTACCCTCTTTGCCGATAATGCGGCCTTTCATTTCCTCATTGGGCAAAGTAACAGAAGAAACAGTGGATTCGGCTGTAACCTCGGTTGCCAAACGCTCAATTACCGTTGAGAGGATTTTGCGCGAATAAATGGCTGCCTCTTCTTTGACAGCATCTTTGGCCTCTTTAATCTTGGCCATCAAATCTTCTTTATAATCCTTTTCCACCTGCTGGAATAAAAGTTCTTTGGCCTTATCAGGCGTCAAATGTGAAATTTTATAAAGCCGCTCTCTGGCCCGGGAGCGAATTTCATCAATTTCCTTACGAGCAAGAATAACTTCTTTTTCTTTATTGGTAAAATCTTGCCGCTCTTTATCCAACATTTCCAGCCGTTTATCAATCATATCCTCGCGTCGGCGAATATTGCGCTCAAGATCGGTTAGTTCTTTTTTGAGTTCTTCTTCTTCCTTTTTGGCTTTTTCCTTGATTTTTAGGGCTTCATCCTTGGCCTCAAGAATAATGGCTTGGGCTTTGGCCTGGGCCCGCGATTGGGTTTTTTGCTGCCATAAAAAACGGATGATATAACCCAAAATCACGCCACCCACACCCGCGCCAATGGCGTAGATAATTAATTGATTCATGATTGTCTCCTAAGAATATTAATCTATTTAACATAATAAAACTCTACAACATATGTACAAATATAATTCTATTATCCGCCGAAGCATCCCGGACGAAACACGGATGAATAATCCGAGTGAAGTACCGAGAGCGTGGGCGGGCTGAATTACCAATTTTATTATAATGGAAAAAAAATGTTTTGTCAATTCAGCTAGTAATTACTATCATATTCTTTCTGCCCTGTAAAATGTTGTCGGGCGAACCGGCCCACTCGTGAACTGCCTTCATTAAAACTTCTTCTTTGTATTTATAACCCTGTCCCTTGCGGGTGCCGGGATCATTGGTAATAAAATAGCCACTGCCGTAACCAATCACGGTCAGGGCGTGATAAACTGGCCCGGCGCCCCGGAAATTAGGATTGCCCAAAAGCCGACCAGCCGCCAAAACAACCACTGGTCGGCCAGCCGCGATTTGTTTCTTGATGTCAGAGGCGGTGATATCATAATAAACTTTGGCATTTAGACCATAATATCCTTTAGCGATTTGGGCAGTTTGAGCAGCATTGGTGTCTTCAAAAAAGCCGAAATTTTGCTTTTCCCAAGCGATAATTTGTTGTAGTTCTGCCTCGGCAATATCGGGATCGATTTTCCCCATCCGTTTTCCTTTAGCATACCAAGCGGCCTGTAAAACCGCTGCTTCTTCACAGGCCTCCTCGTGGGTTTGATCCCAATTTTGATGAGGAGCTTGGATTGTGAAGGGAACATTTTTAATTAAATAGGAGGCAGGTAATCCGCCGGCTGGGTGGGTGGTAGTTGTTTGTTGCGGACTAGTGGTTTGAGGAGAAATGGCTACGGTGGTAGCCGTTAAAAAAGAAGTGGTAGTAGAAGTTTGCACAGCAGATAAGTGTCGATCTCCCCACCATAAAAAAATACCGCCAATTATGATTAAGGTCAAAACGATTAATATTCTTTTCATCAAATTTTATCTCTAAGATACCGGTGATATTTTATGGCAAACCGATGGGCCTCGTTTCTAAGTTGAATGATAATATTTTCTGGCAGGGGTAAAATTTTTTCTGATGGATAAAGAAAAACTCCTTTTTCTCTCTTGGCCAAAGCCACAACCGGAACTTTGATATCTTTCATCTTCGAAACTGCCAAAACACCATTTAACTGTCCTCTGCCCCCGTCTACTAAAATTATATCAGGTTCTGGCCATTCGGGGTGATTAAACCGCCGTTGCAAAACCTCCTTCAGCATCCCAACATCATCAATTTTTTTAACTGCTTTGACTTTAAATCGCCGATACTCATCTTTATCCATCACTCCGTCGGTAAAAACAACCATTGAACCAGTGGCAAACTTTCCGCCAATATTGGAAATATCATAACATTCAATCCGGTGGGGGGCTTTATAGTTTTCTTCTCTTTTAATTACTGCAATGTCCTGTAAATGCTTGAGGGCAAAAATTTGATCGCGAATTTGACCGGCTTTTTCAAATTGTTTTTGTTTGGCCGTCTCTCTCATCTCTTTCTTTAATTTCTGTATAAGCCGTTTTTTCTTTCCCTGCAAAAACATTACCAGCCCCAGAATTGTTTTTTTGTAGTCGGCTGGTGAAATCTCAAAATTACAAGGTGCTGGCAGTTTATACATTTGATAAAAAAGACAGGGCCGGTGTGGTTGCTTTGTGCACGTTCGGAAAGGAAGGATTTTGCGTAAAATATCTAAAGATTGACGCAGGGCAGTGGCGGAAGTATAAGGGCCAAAAAGCCGATAATCTTTTATCTTTCTGCCTACTCTAGCAATGTCATAAGCCCGAAAAAAATCCACCCGCGGATATTTTTCGCGAGATATTCCCACATACAAATAACTTTTATCATCTTTTTCTTTAATGTTATAAGAAGGCTGGAGTTTCTTAATTAACTGCGATTCTAAAATTAGGGCTTCAATAACACTATCGGTTTTCTTAAAGCCAATTTTTTCTGCCTTTTCCAACATTAGAGCATTTTTGGCTTCCTGTGGCCGGCTAAAGTATGACAAAACTCGTTTTTTTAATGATGCCGCTTTGCCGATATACAAAATCTTACCCCGGCCGTCTTTGAAAAAGTAAACGCCGGGGCTATCTGGTAATCTTTTGATTTGGGATTTTAAACTTTTCATTGACTAATTATAGATATTCTAATTAAATTATTATTTTTGTAAATACTTTTGAAGAAATTTGCCAGTATAAGAATCTGGATTATTACAAATTTCCTCCGGCGTTCCCTCAGCTACAATTTGCCCACCTTCATCTCCCCCTTCTGGCCCTAAATCAATAATCCAGTCAGCTGTTTTGATAACATGAGGATTGTGTTCAATAATCAAGACCGAATTTCCGCTTGTAACTAAGCGATTTAAAACATCCAATAGCTTCTCAACATCAGCAAAATGAAGACCGGTGGTTGGTTCGTCTAATATATATAAACTATTGCCAGTTGCCCGGCCAGAAAGTTCTGTGGAAAGTTTGACCCGTTGGGCTTCCCCGCCAGACAACGTTGGTGCTGGCTGGCCAAGATGAATATAGCCCAAGCCAACTTCCTGCAAAACTTTGAGTCTATCGGCAGCTGGCGTGATATTTTGGAAAAAATCTAAGGCTTCGTCCACTGTCATCTCTAAAATATCGGCGATATTTTTCCCCTTATATTTAACTTCCAGCGTTTCATGATTAAATCTTTTGCCTTTACAAACCTCGCAGGGCACATAGACATCTGGTAAAAAGTGCATTTCAATTTTTATCTGGCCATCTCCTTGGCAAGTCTCACAACGCCCCCCTGAAACATTAAAGGAAAACCGGCCGGGACTATAGCCGCGCTCTTGGGCATCACTGGTGGCGGCAAATAATTCCCTAATTGGTGTGAAAACGCCCGTGTAAGTAGCAGGATTAGAGCGAGGCGTTCGGCCAATCGGCGACTGGTCAATAATAATGACTTTATTAATATGTTGTAATCCCTCAATCCCGCCGTGTTTGCCCGGCTTTTCAATTGCCTTATACATTTTTTTAGCCAGCGTTTTATACAATACTTCATGTACGAGCGTACTCTTGCCACTACCAGAAACTCCGGTAACACAAACGAATATCCCCAGTGGAATATGAACAGTTATGTTTTTCAAATTATGCTGTGATGCCTGCCAAATGGTAATGAATTTCCTCTTGTCAATTGGCCGCCGGCGAGTCGGGATTTCTATTCTCTCATCTCCACGCAAATAGGCAGCGGTAAGTGAATCTTTGTTTTTTAAAATTTCATCCAAATTGCCTTCTGCCACAATCTTTCCACCATTTTTGCCAGCCCCGGGTCCAATATCAACAAGGTGATCAGCACTCCAGATAGTATCCTCGTCATGTTCAACCACCAAAACTGTATTGCCCAGATTGCGCAAGTGTTTCAAAGTGTTCAAAAGCCGATCATTATCCCGCATATGCAAACCAATAGTTGGTTCATCTAAAACATACAAAACTCCAACCAAACCAGAACCAACTTGGGAAGCCAAGCGAATTCTTTGGGCCTCACCGCCAGCTAAAGTATTGGCGGCTCGATCTAATGTTAAATAATTAAGACCGACATTATTTAAAAATTTTAACCGACTTTTTATCTCCTTAAGAAGTCGCTCGGCAATCAAAAACTGGCGCTGGTTCAAAGTCAGTTTCTGGAAAAAATCCAAGACATCTTTGACAGACAAAGAAGAAATTTGGGCAATATTTTTTCCGCCATCCGCCAACTGGCGGAGGGGACTATCAATTTTTACTGACAAAGCTTCATTTTTCAAACGATTGCCATGGCATTTCGGGCAGGGGATATTGGCCATGTATTGTTCAATTTCTTCTCGCACCGCCTCAGATTCTGTTTGAGTATAGCGTCGTTCCAGATTGAAGATAATACCTTCATATTTTGTCCAAAAAGTATTCATCCCGCCACGATGGAAAAAACGCACTCGTATTGGCTCACCGGTTCCATAATAAATAATTTGTAAATCTTCTTTTGATAGATCTTTAATCGGAATATCTCTTGGAATATTGTATTTGTCAGTCACGGCCCGAAGGAGCGCGCTATAATATCGGCTGTTGGGAGAGAGCGGCAAAATTGCGCCCTGCTCAATGGCTTTATTTTTATCGGGAATTACCAAATCAGCATCAATTTCTTTTTTAACCCCTAAACCACCACACTCTGGACACGCTCCATAAGGGCTATTGAATGAGAATAGCCGGGGCGTAATCTCTTCATAAGCAAAACCGCATTTCGGACAGGCAAATTGAGTAGAAAAAGTTTGTTCTTCCTCGCCAATTTTTATAGTTACTAATCCCTCATCTGATAATTCAATAGCCTGTTCAATCGCTTCATTAAGTCGTAATAAAAAAACATCATCACTGAACTTTTCCATTTCTGGTTCTCTTTTTGATTTTTGATTTTTGATTTTTGCATTAATTTCTATTTCATCTACAATAGCCTCAATGGTATGCTGTTTGTAACGCGACAAGGAAACCCTTTGCTTGAGATTTTTAATTTTATTATCAATTCTGGCTTTTAAATATCCTTGCGTATATAAATCATTTAAAAGTTGATGATATTCGCCTTTCCGTCCTCTTACCACCGGGGCCAAAATGGTAATTTTCTTTTCTGCTTTATCCTGTAGTTTTAACTTTTGCCTTTTTAGTTTTAAGTTTTCAAGGATTTGGTCCACCGATAACTTCTCAATTGGTGTCCCGTCGTTCGGACAATAAGCAATGCCAACTCTGGCAAATAATACCCGCAGATAATCATAAATTTCCGTGACAGTTCCAACAGTTGAGCGGGGATTGTGAGAACGAGCTTTTTGGTCAATGGAAACGGCCGGTGATAAACCTTCAATATAATCAACATCGGGTTTTGGCATCTGGCCTAAAAATTGCCGGGCATAAGTAGATAATGATTCAATATATCTTCGCTGTCCTTCGGCATAAATCGTATCAAAAGCAAGAGAGCTTTTTCCGGAGCCGGAAAGTCCAGTGAAAACAATCAATTTATTGCGCGGAAGTTCAAGATGAATATTTTTTAAATTGTGTTCACGAGCGCCGTGAATTATGATCTTATCCTGTTCACTGCTCATTGATATTTTAACCTCCAAAAAGGCCAAGTTGATTTTTGGCCAAACCCAATATATATAATCAGTTTTTCCAATAGTATTATAACTCTTTGAAAATAAGAAGTAAAGAAAAATGAATTTTCAATTTTTAATTTCTAATTTACAATCAATTTTCCCTGCCTGTCGGCAGACAGGAATGATTTAATTATCAATAAGTTTGAAAATTGAAAAATTGTTCAATTGAATGAAAATGTTTGGTTTTGCCAAAGATTTTTTACCAAAGGGAAACAAATTGAAAACTGTGAATTGAAAATTATATTTTATGTTTCCTCTTTTTTATGCCTTGAGAACACAAAAATATACAAAATCTCCAAAATTGCTAATGTGTTGAAAAGAAGAACCTCTCGCTCCGCTCGAGAACCTTGTTTTCAACTCTTATTTATTATTGTTCTTGTTTTCGTCTCGAGAAAATAAATATATACAAGATTTCTAGAATTGCTAATGTGTTGAAAATCATTATTACAATAAACCACGCCAATTCTTTCCGTCTGGCTGCTTTCCACAAGGCAATTGCTTTCCAGGGCAGAGTCCATAAAGCAATCAGAAGTAATATCCAACTGTTGGACAAAATGGCATTGATTTGTTGCTGGTCCATTTTTACTCCTTTTGTTAATTTGATTATATCATAATCTTTTCTTTTAATCTATAACAATTGCAATGTTTTAATAATCCCAAATAGGAAGGAAGATTTTTCTGACAAACTTTCTTTAACATTCTCCTCTTAGTCTTAGTTCTCAATCTAATATGAAAAGGCAAAATAACATAACCTAAAAAATCTATGCCTTGGGAGAGTTTGCGAATGGTGATTTTGTGGGGATGGAGAGATAAACGAAGATTATCTTTCAGAAATTGCCCAATTGGATAAATTAAACTAGTTAATTCTTCTTTATCTTTACCCAAAATCACAAAATCATCACAGTAGCGGATATAATATTTGATCTTCAATTTGTGTTTAATGAATTGATCAAGTTCATTGAGATAAATATTGGCAAAAAGTTAGGAAGTGAGATTGCCCAGCGGAATCCCTCTTTTACTCTCTCTCTCTCTCTCTGAATCTCGAGCTCGTCGAGGGACTGGAATTTGAATTGTAGCTGGATATTATTTGCCAAATTAAGTTTAGCGTTTTTATATCAGTAATTTTCTTCTTGATTAATTGAAATAATATCTCGTGGTCAACTGAATCAAAAAATTTCTTGATATCACATTTGAGGGCAAAACAGGGTTTGGTGTAATTTTGGCTGACAATCCTTGTAAATTTTTCTAATCTTTTTACTGACCTGTGCGTTCCTTTGTCCAGCCGGCAGGAATAAGAGTCAAAGATAAAACTGGTGTCAAAAAGGGGATATAAAATGTGGTAGATGGCGTGGTGAACGATTCTATCTTCGACATCAGCTTTGTGAATATGGCGTTGTTTTGGATCGGAAATATAGAAAGAAGTATAATGAGAATGATGGTAGGTTTGGATTTTCAATTGTCTGTGAAGTTGGAATAAATTATCTTCTAAATGTCGTTCGTAAATTTGAACATCTAACTTCTTCCGCTTCCCTTTTCTAAACTCCTGCCAACTTAAAAATAGATTTTCCAAAGATATAATTTGTGAAAAGAGGTTTTGATGAACTTCCAAACCGATGCCCCCATTGTCCAAAAAGTTTATGATTTTTATAAAATTTTATATTTGACTATTGGTAAAATGCCCAAAAGGGATAAATATACATTAGGCGAGAAATTATCTATAACTAATTTAGATTTGTTAGAGTTTATTATTGGTGCCAGCTATGCTCTAAGGCAAGATAAAATTAACTTATTAAATAAAGCAAGTATTAAACTTGATCTATTAAAAATCCTCATCCGCGTCGGCCATGAATTGAAATCTATAAATAATAAAAAATATCTGACTTTAGAAGAAAAACTCCAAGAAATTGGTAAAATGTTAGGTGGTTGGATAAGATCTCGAAAGTAACAACTTGCCTACGGCAGAACGTTGATTCCGCTCTGTTTAATAAAAAAGAAGAGAGAGACTGCCGGGCGAGGGCACCGATGTTCCAGTCGTGATCATCACGATTCCAGTTGTCCACATTGAGACCATTATCAGCATTCCAATTGACGTTGAGCGAGTTGGCCCTGCCGTAAATTTGCCTGCCACCCTCTATAGCCACTACCCCTTGATTACTCTTAGGGCTGTATTTTATTCGTAAGTATTCCCCTGATAAACATCAGAAAAAAACCTTACATAGTAGCAAGCAAGAAGTCTCTCATCTCTTCTTTTGAACTCTCCCGAGATCCATAGATCATCGGGACTCTGTCTCAAAGAGAAAGAGGAAACGGCGGTTAAAATCCGTGGATTTTAACTCTCTACCATTTCAATATTATTTTAAAATATTTTTGTGAAAACAAAAAGGGGGTCTCGCCCTAAAGGATTAGATCCCAAGGGCAAGACCCCAAAATATCCAAGTTCACGAAGATCAAGCGCCGGTATACTTCCGGGCGAGGGCACCGAGGGCCCAGTCGTGATCAGCACGATGCCAGTGGGCCACACAGAGACCATTAGCAGCAAACCAACGGACGAAGAGCGAGTAGGCCCCGCCGTAAGAGTTGCGACAGCGGCAGGAACCAGCTGGCCAGAGGGGACGCTGGAATTCAAGGCCAGAACGAGAGAAGACGCAAAGCGTCTCCTCAACGCTCGTCAGTCCATCCCCACCCTGTGCCTTGGCCCAGACCTCCTGCTCTTCGTAGGACAGAAAGTACGGATGACCGGCAAGATTGGTGGGAAGCATGGCACTTCCCAGATCCAGCCGGATGACACCTAGCTGGGTGGGAAGGAGCTGGATATCTTTGTTCTCTGCCCACCACCTGTTCCGGAAGGAGTCGTAGAGCTTGAAGCCAGGCGCATTGGTCTCGTTGAAGGCGATGAACAACTGGCGGAGACCACCGAGCGTCAGCCCGGCCGGAATGACGCGGTCATGCTCGGTCAGACCCCCCCATTCCTTCTCTGCCTT
>CAYYXM010000010.1:0-12772 GCA_964475725.1 uncultured Candidatus Saccharibacteria bacterium
CAAAAGAAGATACAGGGAAAGATAGTGCTGTAATTTTACATGAACTTATTCATCTACTACTTTGGGAATTTGATCAATTTTGCGAAAAGGCAATTCCCAAGAACAAAAAAGACCAATATTTTGATCTTTTGGAAAAAACCGCGGCTGATCTCACCAATATCTTTTTACAAAAAGATAAATAATTTTAGTACCAAATTTAACTTTTGGTCTCGATTTTAAGGACTCTTTTGTCTAATTGATCAAATTTAAGAGATAATCCATTATGCCTTTTGACCCCTGCATCAAGTTTCATTTCAATGCGATTAGTTGTTAATTGGAGATCTTCAACATTTTCTTCAATTTTTTCAAATTTTTTATCATGCTCGCCCAATTTATCTTCAATATTCTGAAAACGAGGCAATACCACCTCTTCCAAAACCTCGCCCATTACTATTTTTATTTCCTTTTTATCTTGTTTATCCATCAATCCTCCGTATTTTTACTATAACATGTTTAATATTTTTAGTGTCAATATTAAAAAAATCCCTGCCCCCGGCCGAGGCCGGAGACAGGGCAAAAATAGAACGTTTCCCCTCAACTCTTGGGTCGAGTTATCCTTGGATCCCCCATGACAAAGGTGGGATAACCGTTGATATGGCTGATAGTAACATTGAGACGCAAAACGCTATCAATGGCCACATTCACCACATCAACATCCCCCACTTTTAGCTCGGGGGAAGTATGGAGAAGTTCGCCGTCCCCATAAATCTGATAAGCAACGCTGGCTTGGGGATCATCCTGATCATCACTAACGCCTAGTGTCGTTTTGAAATGTTTGAACTGCATGCCGATATTCCATTCAATTGTTTCAGGATTCCACCACCGATCATCATAAACAGCATGGAGGAAGAGAATGCCGCCCAGGTGGGCATTGCCTCTATAGACATCCCAACCACCAGCTGGCTCAAGATCAGCCAGATAAACCACTTCTTCATCTCCGATAGTTTGGGAACGGGTGAGATAGATGGTATCCACGTAGGTGGGTTGATTCTCCACCACACGGATGGAATCGAAAATACCACCAAGATAACCCGAGGCATAGACCTCAACATCATGATCGCCAACTGGTGCTTGGAAATCAAACTGACCCCAGTTATCGGTATGGCCCGACTTCCCTCCCACCTTGACAAGAGCCCCAGTGATCGGATCGTGGGAAGTGGCATCCTGAACGTAACCTGTCACCCTCCCAGTTGGTCCTAAAGTGCCACCACAACCCCACGTCAAAACTCCAACTACCACGAGAGCAACTGCGATCAGCCAATGCCAACGCATTCTGATCCCTCCTTTTTTGTCAAGTTGCTCTTCTAGATATATTCTATCTTACAACTATTTAAATGTCAAGAAAAACCTGAAAAGGTCAAGATTTTTCCGCTCCCCAATTTTTACTTTTTATTCTCCGGCTGTTAGAATTAAAGTATGAGCCTAACTTTATCGCAAAAAATCTTAATTTTTCTAAGATATTGTTTGAAAGAAGCCAAATATGATTTTTCGGCTAAAAACATAGCCCAGATTCTCCATCGAGTTTATGGTGATGATTATTCTCTTGGTTCAATCCACAAAGAAATGTCGCTTCTGAAAACCAAGGGATTGATTGAATATCAGAAAAGATATCGCAAGCCACTACCGATTTTGACAAGGAAGGGGCAACTCACCATTGCCAGCCATTTGCCTTTCAAAAAATATGGCCATTGGGATGGTAAGTGGCGGTTGGTCTGTTTTGAGATACCAGAGCGAGAAAAGGAACTGCGCCATCTTTTGCGGCAACGCTTATTGAAATTAGGTTTTGGCAAACTGCAGGATAGTGTTTATATCTCGCCTTATTCCCTTTTTGGTCCTATCAAACGTTTTGCCAGCGATTATGGAGCAGTGCCCTATATAAAGATGTTGGAAATAGCCAAAATTGAGGATGAAAAAGAAACAGTTGAGGAAGTCTGGGAAATTAAAAAGATTGCCGAACGCTATCACGATTTTATCCAAAATGCCGCTAAGATGAAAAAAGGCTTTTGGCCTTTGTGGGCGAAAAAATTAGAGCGCGATTTTGCCCAAATTTACCAAGATGACCCCCATCTGCCTGAACAGTTTCTCCATCAAAACTGGCCAGGCGAGCGAGCCTATAAAGTATTTAAAGAAATTGTGAGATCGTACTAAATAAATCCAAATGACAAAATCTCTCCGAGCCAGAGGCTCTCCGAGCCGGAGGCCCAATGTCAAATGAATGACTAAATGACTTAATGCCAAATTTGGATTTTAGATTTTGAACTTGATTTGTCATTTGAGCTTTGGATTTTGGATTTTTTCCAGTAGTTTTTTTATATCCTTATAACTGGCTTTTTCTATCGCCTGGTCAATCGTTAACCAATGGGGGATGAAATTTTTGTATTCAGCAGTTTTGTGCTCAATTTTTTCTTCATCTTTGAGCCGAAAAAGATAATTGTAGACAAATTTATGGATCGTCTTGCCCTCTTCTTTGTAAAAATAATCTGATCGGCCAAGGGGCTTTATAATCTCCAAATTTTGATAGCCAGTTTCCTCCTGGACCTCGCGCAGTGCGGCTTCTTCTGGTTTTTCGTCTTGTTCAATATGGCCCTTGGGAATAACAAAATCCCCCCGGTCTTTCCGTTCTAAGATTAAAACTTTGTCGTTATCCATTACCACCCCGCCGGCGGAAAATTGCAGTTTGGCCTTACCCTTTGATTTTTCCATAACAAAATTATATCATTTTTATCATAAAAAAACCGCCAGGTCCCAAAATAGGGGACTTGGCGGAATGTAGGAGGAATACCACCATTAAGATCATCCCCCTTGTTTACTGACCCCTTCTGCTGCAACTTTTCTTACTTTCCCCTTAAGAGTTCGGCAATCTTGAGCAGAAATCATCCCCGGAGAGTAGACCAATTGGGGGTCTGTCTCCTCTATTGCCGTGATGAGGGTTTCGGAAGTTGTTGGCTCCTCAACACCGGTGAGGGTCAGAAGGTAAGCAAAAAAGATTTTCTGCGTTTGGATAGAACTTGCTAACTTTAAGGCTGATACGTCCAAAAGCAAATCTGGGGCTTCCTCTATTTCTTTCCTCTTTTCTCCTAGCCAGGAGATGTGGCCTTGAAGGATGGCCCTTGTTTTCTCCACTGCCTCTGGACTGCCAGGTTGGATGTCGGAGATGGCCCTAATCACCTTTTGGTTCTCTTTAGTCACCCTCAGGTAGAGGGAATGTGTGTAATGAGCCCTTGTTCGCGCCTCAAAGACCCGAGGGACAACAATGGCTGCTATGATGAGAAGAATTACCGTGAGGATCAACACCTCCACCAACGTGAAACCCTTCTTCAACTTCCTCGACCTCCTTGTCAATGTCCTAGACTATCTCCAAACTAATAGAAAATTTTTTCCTTGTCAAGTCCCTTATCAAGTGTATAAAAAAGCCCGCCGGAAGTAAAACCGCCCTGCGGGGCTATTTCTTCCGGCGGGAAGGGGTAGAACAGAGCATGGGATGCCTTTAAACATCACCCCCTTTGGGTAAAGTGTTGGCATTTTTATTATATCTCAAATTTTAGACAAAAAATACCCCGCCGGGAGAAAGACACGGCGGGGCGAGGGGTGGAGGTGGACACAGGGAGATGGCACGGGTGGTTCCAACGGCCCACTAACATGGATAATGAAAGTGGGCAGGAAGTTCAACTGTGCATGGCTGGAAGGGAGCGGAGTGGAGCGGGAGTCACGCAGCAAACCAGCCGGATATCTCCCACATCTACCCTACCACAACCGGGTGGAAATTACAAACCGTAGGCCCGCTTGACACGAGGCCACTGGGCGGAGTTTTGGTCGGAAAGATGCCGGAAATCGGTATAGTTGTAGTTGGCGAGATACTGAATGGCCTGCAGGGAACGGTTGACAACTTCGTAAAACTGCTGATGAGCATCGGCAAAGCGAGCTGGTGGGTAACCGATACTAAGCAATTCATTCTTGATGGTTCGTCGATCATAGAAAGCTCTTTCTATGGCGTCATGGTCGTAGGATCCAGTACCAAGTTTAACCGGATCGATAACTTTTCGTTGGAATTCGCCTGACCCCCGCAACCGGTCATAGCGCTGAATAAGTGGCATAATCTGCGCCATATAGGCCTGTTCGGCTGGAGGCAGTGTGGAAACGTCAAGGGTCGGACCACCACTACTTGCAACCACAACTGATGGCTTGGGTTGCCTGGCCAAAACCGCTACGCCAACCACATCCACCACCTTGCGCTGGATCTCGGCGAGTTGTTGAGCATTTGTCATAGAGGAAGTATCTACCCCAAGCTTATCACAACTACGAATCGCATCTTGCCGAGAGTCTTCCATATGTTGGGTCACCTGATCTACGCCAGTGGAGTAGGCCAGTAGCTTCTCAAAATAGACCTTTTGCTTCTCCACAGCATCAGCCAGTGGCTGGTTAAGACCTCGGTTCTCAGCCCACATTTCGTTGAGCCAATTGATATGCTCACGAAGCATGGCGTTGACCTGATCCAGCTCGGCCTGACCAGCCGGCTTGACTTGGTTCAGAACGGATAGAAGTTTGTCGTTTGAGCTGGCTACGACCGAGGCAGCGCGGACGATTCTTTGCTCTTCTTTCTGCGCTCTTTGCTTTTGGTTGGTTCCTATCAAGGACAACCCTGCTATCAGTACTACTCCCGCCACTACACTCCGAACCCACCATTTCTTCATTTCTCTCATTCTCCTTTCAGGGATTGTCGGGCTGACTGCCGGCTACAACTTCCACCGGAATTTTGCCTCCGGCGTCCAGATTGCCTTTGACGAGACGAAAAAACTGCTGGGCCTTGTCCATGGGCAGATTGATACAACCATGAGAAGAAGGATAGCTGGGAAATCTCCCCCGACTGGGATGCCAGCCGTGAATCCAAAGACCTTCCCGTAGTTTGGCGTTGCCCGGCGCATTGTCCATCTTGACCGCATAGGGCATGGGAATGCCCCGACTTTCAATGTCGGTGTAAGAAGAAACCTTGTCGGCGTCGTAGCCGGTCAAAACATACCGGCTCTCGTAGACATTGCCACTCACCCCTTTGACATTGGTATAGCGGGCCGAACCAGAGCAAATCGGCGCTTCCATCAGAAGTTGGCCGCCTTGCCAGAGATACAGCCGTTGGGAAGACAGGTCAACGACGATCTTTTTGGAAGAGGGTGGCTTGATGGATGATGCCTTAACCGGTTTAGCCGAAGAATTGGCAAAGGGATTGACCTGGTGGGGTAAGGGGGGTAAAACCCTTGTGACCGTTGGTTCGGCAACTTTGGGCTGTTTGGCCTTGACGATTTCAAGGGTCTTGGCCGGCTCAGGTGGCTTGGGCAGGGTTGGTTTGGGAGAAGTCCTGTTTAGCCAAATCAACGCCACTACCCAGACAAGAATTATAAGCAGTATCACGGGAAAAAACCAGTGCTTCACTCTTCTCACCTCCTTAGGTGAATTGTCAAGTCACAAAACTGTTTATAGTATAAAAAAAACAAAAATTTTCCTCTGTCAAGATTAAGGACATTAATACACCAAAATATGATACAATTATAATCAGATAATGGGATGAATAGATGATCGGAGGATCAGATGATAGGGGGAACTTCTATTCATCCATTCATCTAATCATCTAATAATCCATTAATACGCCCCGCCATCGCTCAATTTATTTGATAACTGGATGAATAGATGATTGGATGATTGGGGAACCCCTAATTATCTAATAGTCTAATCATCTAATAATCTAAAACGGAGGGTTTTTTGTTTTTAGGTATAGATAGGAAAAAATGGCTCGAGCACTGGACAGAAATTGCCAGCTGGCTGGTTTTGATTGTTGTGGTGGCAGTTTTGCGCTTCTCTCCAGAAAAATTACTCAACAGCGATACCGCCTATATTTATACTGGTGGGGTCATTTCCTTCGCCCTACTCTATTATTGGTTAGTTTACCGCTATTTTTCCAAATCTCAGCGGATTTGGATTAAAAATGTTGCTGATGTGGTTTTAATTGGAGTTTTAATAATTTTGGCCCGCGGCTATGGAGTGTATCTTTTCACCTTATACTTTATTCCCATCATGGCCGCTGGTCTCTATCTAAACCTTTTTAACTCTTTAATTATCGCCCTGGCGGCCTGTGTTTTTGTGGCAGTGGAGATTATCTTAAAAAGTCAGGAGTTTCTGCCCACTCCCGGCCAAATATATTTTGGCGCCTGGCAGATTGCCTTGATTATCTTGGTGGCTTTATTTTGTCGTTTTTTAGCCCTCCAGTTGGCAAGTGAAAAAGAAGGTCGAATTAAAGCAGAAACCCAAGCAAAACTTTTAGGGGAAGAGCGAAAACGTGAGCGAGAATTTGTTACCCTGACTTCTCATCAACTCAATACGCCTGTTTCCATTATTCGGGGGTATCTTTCCCTTCTGGTTAAAGATAAAACCCTGCAAGTCTCTGCCAAACAGCGAAGTTTTATTGAGCGGGCTTATCAGGGAGCAGTACGAATGTCGCATCTTGTGCGGGAGATTTTAACTATTTCCCGTATTGGGCGAGCTAGTTTTATTCTCCAAAAAGAGGAGTTTGATTGGGAAAAATTTATCAGTGAAATTGTTGAAGATATAAAAGCCCAAAATCCTGATCTTAATATTATTATTAAAGGTGATAAAATTGGTAAAATACTGGCTGATTCCAATTACTGCCGTCAAGTGCTTTATAATCTCTTGGATAATGCAATTAAATACGGTAGTGGTAAAAGTGATAAAAGAAGAACCTTCCCGCTACGCGGAAAGAACCTTGATTTACCACTTCGTGGTAAAATAGAGGTAGAAAGCCACGTCAAACTGATCAATCGGCAAAATTTTGTGGTTGTAGCTGTTGCTGATCAGGGTAAGGGAATTGAGGGGGCCCAAGTAGAGCGTCTTTTTCAGCCCTTTGTCCGGGGTAAAAATATTTTAGAGCTGGACAAGGAAGGAACGGGATTGGGACTTTATATTGCTCGCTTGATAATAGAAGCGCATGGTGGCCGCATTTGGCACGAACCAAACAAGCCCAAAGGAAGTATTTTTAAGTTTACATTGCCATTATCATGAAAAATATTGCATCTATAAAAATCAAAACTGAATTACCAATGGTAATTAAAATCAGGGCTCTTTTAATTCCTATAATTTTAGTTGCCCTTTATTTTTTGCACTTTCTATCTTGGGGAACTTTGGGTTTGGTGGCGGCAGTTACAATTGGCGTCACCCTCCTCCATTTCATCGGCTATAAACTACAAAATAAAATTTTTGCTCAAGTTGTGGAAATTATTGGCTTTACAACTGAAATTGGACTGGCCAGCTATATTTTGTATCTTTCTCCCCTATCTTTAAATTCAGTCTTTTTCGTCTACACGGTTTTAATTGTCACGCCGGCCATTTTAAACTCTTTGCGCAAAGGGCTCTATGTGGCAACCCTGGCAGCGCTTTTTTACGGTATCATCATTGTTTGGCGCCACCAATTATCTTACCCAATGCTTTTTAGCAATATCATCTTCTTTTATGCTTTGGCGATATTAGTTGGTTCTCTTTCCGACAAAATAAAAAATTATAACGAGTCACTGAAAAACATGCTTGATTTCAACACCCGGCTTTATGCCAAACTCAAGGGCTCATCAGATATCATTTTTGACTTTATTGATGATGCGGTGGTAATTTTTGATCCCAAGGGCAAAGTGATTAAAGCCAATCCGCCGGCTCATGAGATTTTAGGACAGGAAATAGAGGGTAAAAGTATTGATACATTGGCCAAAATGTTTGATTCTAATATGGATACCTTGCCCCTAGATTTACCCAAAGGCCAGGGCAGAATTTTTGAGATAATTTTCAAAAAACCAAAGCCGGAAGTTTTACAGGCTAAAGTTTCTTCTATGTGGCTTCAAAAACAACTTTTGGGAACAATTGTGGTCTTGCAAAATAGTGAAGATTTGAAACAATTAAATAAGAAATAGCAAATGGCTTATAGCTAATAGCATATAGTCCGCCTACGCCCAATCTGGATAAACAGATGATCGGAGGATTGGGAATCCCTGTTTATCTAATCATCTGATAATCCATTTATCTATTCATCTAATAATCAATTAATTAAGGCCTGCCTGCCTTCGGCAGGTGTGTCAAAAGGAGAAAAATGAAAGTATTAATCATAGATGACGAGCAGATGATTTTGGACATGTACTCTGAAAGCTTAAAAGGGGCGGGATTTGAGGTCATTTGCGCCACTGACGGCCAAACAGGAATTAGTTTAGCCCAGGAACAAGCGCCTGATGTAATTTTATTGGATATTATTATGCCCAAATATAATGGTTTAGATGTTTTGCGCGACTTAAGGGCTAATGACAAAACCAAAGATATCAAAGTTTATCTTTTGACTAATCTGCCCAAGGAAGCCTCGGGGGAAAAGGCTCAGCAGTTGGGCGCCAGCGGCTATTTGGTCAAGGCGGAAAATGAGCCGGAAATGGTAGTGCAGCTTCTGAAAGGAATTAACAAAAATTCCACTTCCCCCGAACCACCGGCACAATAATGTTTTTACAGGGGATACTATTAAAAATTAAAAGTTTTGTTCTCTCGGCCCATTTTTTATACTGGCTGGCTTTTGTGTTGGCAGTTGGCTCAACTGGGGTGGCTGCCAATGTCAAAATCCACAATGCCACCAACCAAATTGAAGCAGCTAACTGGCAATTAGAACAAGAAGGCAAAGAGTTTACTAAAACTATTGATCAGTACAAAAATTTAAAAAACAAAATCACTGACTATAAAAATAAGGGAGTGGATGTTAAATCAGTTGAGGAGGAACTGCCTGTCCTGAAAACACTGATTTTTGGTAAAACCGACTACCAGATGGCCCAAAATAAAATCAATGAACTCTCTAACAAACTGGAAACGCTTTTGGCCCAAAAACAGGAGGCGAACAAAAAGGCAGCAGCCCAAAAAACCACTGCCTCCAAACAAGTTGCTAAACCTACAACCACCACAACCACAACCGCGCCTGCGCCAACCGGCATTGTCTCCGGTTATTCCAAGCAAGTCATCAACGGCAAAACTGTCTATATGGTGACAGCCAATCTCTCCTCTACTCGCGTTTTGACTATTACTGGCGACGGCCAAGATTGCGATAATGACTGCACAACAAGATCTTTGGGAGATTATGTTGGCCAGTTGGGCGGTTGGGCAGGAATTAATGGCACTTATTTTTGTCCGGTTGATTATGCTTCCTGCGCTAATGAAAAGGGCTGGTTTTACTGGATGGTTTATAACTCCCAGATTAATAAACTGATAAACTACGAGCGGGCCCATGTCACCTATGATCCTTTCTTTGTTTTTGGAACTAACCGCCGGGCCTATTTCTTTTCCCGGGCAACTGATTTCAGAAGTGAAGAGTATTTTAAGGGCACCTACGGCACAGATATTATGGGAGCAATTGGCATGAGGCCGGCCTTGGTGATTGGCAGCCATGCCGTAGTGAATGAAAACAATTTGGAGCCAAAGGAGAAAACCGCCGGCAATAGAAGTTTTATTGCCAATAAAGGCGATCAGGTGATAATCGGAGTGGTAAAAAGCGCTAATTTGGTTGAGGTATCCCTGATTTTAGAGTCCCTAGGTATTGACAATGCCATCAATCTGGACGATGGCGGCTCAACAGCTTTATATGTTAATGGTTCTTATGTGGTCGGTCCGGGCAGAAATATGCCCAACGCCATAGTTTTTCAGTAAAAAAGAAAAAACCGCCGCATCCCGGTTGGAACGGGAAGGGCAGGGGAGGCGAGGGTTGAAGGGCTAGGAAGCTATCGGATGGCGATGTAGAATTCATACTTGAACGGCTGGCGTTGTTTGGCTTCTTGGCCCTGATAGACTTTGAGGTAGGTTTTAGCCTTGTCTTCTGGTTTGACCGGGAAGATTTTGGTGCGGATGGAAGAAGTCGGCAGGGCAACAAACTTCGGCCACTTAACATCCAGGATAAGGTAGGTAGTGTCGGGCTGGCCACCTTTGATGTCCAGCGGACCGGCCAGCACCTCATAAGGTCCTCCCATGCAGGCAGTCCGTGGTGCCCCCTTACTCCTTACGTCCCCGATGCCGTCAGCTATTACAGCAAAAATCGCTAAGCCCAGAAGTACGCATATTACGTATGTCATGACGGAAGACCACTTGCCAAAGAACCCAGATAACATCCAACACACCTCCCAAGGTGCGAGATTCCCTTTTCAGGGTCAGGTTTATTTTACGATATTGGTTTTATTTTGTCAACCCTTCGATAAACTCAGGGTAAACTAAAAAATGACCACAAAGGTCATTTTTGGTAGCGCCACGGGGAGTCGAACCCCGGTTACCAGCTTGAGAAGCTGGCGTCCTAACCATTAGACGATGGCGCCAAGCAATATAATTTAGCGGGTGCGAGCGGTGTCCACTTCTGAAAGACTGCACAGGCGAGCGGGCAGAGTCTCGGAGCGAAGCGGAGAGGAGCGAGCCGAGCACAAGCGAGTCAGTCACGCTGGGACTGCGAGCGGTCTTGAAGAAGGGATACCCGAGCAGGCCCCGCTAATTCCTAAATTATATCTAATTTTTACTAAATTTCAATGGTAATTTTGTAAAATTTTTTCCAAATTGACTTTTTTAACTTCCTGCCAGAGGGGGCTGTTGGGGTAATCAGGCAGTTTATCGGCCAGTGTTGGCTTTTTTTCCTGCCAGAAAAGGCCAATCGGCAGTTTTTTGCTCTCCATTGCCAAATCCATTGCCTCTTTCAATGTTTCTGGTGTTTTTTCAATTTTAACCGTATGTTTGGCCCAAAACTCGGCTGAGTACTCTTTATTAAAGGAAACACAGGGCTGGATAATATCAACCAAAGAAAATCCTTTATGACTGAGGGCTTTAAAAATTATGCCTTGTAAATGTTTCACATCAGTTGCCAAACCCCGGGCAACAAAAGAGGCGTTTTGCGACAAAGCCAGAGCAATGGGATTTAAGGGATTTAAATACTGGCCAAAGGGAGTGGATTTGGTTTTTTGGCCAATGGGAGTGGTGGGCGAGGCCTGGCCAGTGGTGAGAGAAAACATGCCGTTATTATGAACCAAAAGCGTAATATCAATATTGGCCCGAATGGCTTCCAAAAGATGGTTGCCGCCCTCCGAATAAGCATCGCCGTCGCCAGAAGAAGCAATGACTGTCAGGGAAGGATTGGCCAGTTTGGCGCCCATTGCCACTGGCAATGGCCGGCCGTGCAAGCCATGGAAAGCATTGGTTTTCAAAAAATTTGAGCCATTGCCAAAACAACCAATGCCATAGACCATCAAAACTTGCCAGGGCTCAAGTTTCAGTTCCTCAAAGGCACTCTGCAAAGCAGTATGGATGCCGAAATTGCCACAGCCCAGACACCAAGTAGGTTTGATTTTAGTGATAAATTTATTAGACATTTTATTAAATCTAAATGACAAAATCTCTCCGAGCCAGAGGCTCTCCGAGCCGGAGGCCCAATGTCAAATGAAATCCAAATGACTTAATGGCGAAAATATTTTAAAAATTTGAATTTTAGACATTGATTTGACATTTGAGCTTTGGATTTTATATCGCATCTCTTATCCCCTGCAATACTTCTCGCCAGAAAAAGGGCCGACCATCATATTTGACGACAACTTTGTCAATTTTTGCCCCTGTTTTTTCATAAATTAAATGAGCCAATTGGCCCGAATAATTGCCTTCTACCACCACTGCTTTTTGGCTCCAAGACAAGATTTTTTTCAAATAGCTGACCGGTAAAGGATTGAGGCAGGGCAAATGAACAAAATTAATGCTTTTGCCCTCTGCCCTTAGATAATCAACAGCGGCTCGGGCAGGACCAGATGAGGAGCCCCAGCTGATAACTGCTGTCTTGGCCTTGAGATGGCCAAAGAGTTTGGGCGAGGGCAGGGAGGAGGAATCATAATGGATTTTTTTCATCCTTTTTTCCATCATTTTTTGGCGGTTTTCAGCGTTATCAGAGGAGAAACCTTCTTCATCATGCTCATCGGAATTAGCCAAAAAAGTTATATTTTTGATGCCCGGCACTGGCCGGCGGGAAATGCCGTCAGAAGTGATTTTATAACGGGGAAAATGCTCACCACCCTTAATTTCACCCTTAAATTGGGTTAAAAGTTTGCCCCGAGAGATAAAAACTTTGCCCAGTTGCAGCTTTTCAACTGTCTGGTGGCCCTCCGAGATAAAAGCATCAGTTAAAATAAAAACCGGCGTTTGCAGTTCTTCGGCCAAATTAAGGGCTTTCCAGGTTAAATCAAAGCATTCTCCAACACTGCCGGGCGCTAAAATAATCCGGGGAAATTCATCCTGGCTGGCATGCAAAACAAAGCGCAAATCCCCTTGGCCGGTCAAGGTCGGCAGACCTGTGGCTGGTCCTGGTCGCTGGGCCGAAACAATCACCAATGGTGTTTCCGTAATGCCAGCCAAACCCAGCGCTTCTACCATCAGGGAAAAACCGCCGCCAGAAGTCCCCACCATTGCCCTGGCGCCAGACAGCGATGCGCCAATAGCAGAATTGATAACTGAAATCTCATCTTCCCCCTGATAAACAACCATATTGTTTTTTGGTCCATGTTGGGCTAAAAAGTGCAAAATTGAGGTGGAGGGCGTCATTGGATAGGCGCTGTAGAAATTACAGCCACCGGCCAAAGCAGCCAAACCAATGGCTTCATTGCCGGTCAGAACTAGATTATCAGATGATTGGATAAATGGATGATCG
>CAYYXM010000011.1:0-6607 GCA_964475725.1 uncultured Candidatus Saccharibacteria bacterium
GAGCGACGGCAAATATTTAGCGGTCACTCAAACACTTTCCAAAACGCCGGGCGGCTCAATTTCTATTTACGCGGTGGATGGTCTTTCGTCATCCGCTAAGCCGCTGGCGGTGCTTGGCGGTCCGAATAAGTTCAACCTTCCCCAAAGTGCATTAGTCGCCGATGGCCATCTTTTTGTCGGTGATACGGGATTTGGTCGAGTTTTGATCTGGAAGAATATTGAGGATGCAATAGCAGGCAGAGACGCAGAAATAGTTTTAGGAGGCAATAAAACTCCTCAGATTGGGAAAAACACCCTCTTCTGGCCAGGAAATTTGGCTTTTGACGGCAGTTTCTTGTGGGTAGGCGAGTTTAAATTTTCAGAGCGACTTTTGAGATTTTCTGTAAAATAGAGCACTTATCGGCAGAAAAGGCCGCGTATGGGGGGCAAATCCTTTTTAAAAAGGTGTATAATAAAGGAAAGGAGGGCAAAATGCCCCAAGAAAATCAACCAACCCCACCCCAACCAAACTCAATCTCCCCCGGCTCAACCGCCACCGAAACCGCAACCTAATCCTCAACCATCCACTCCCCAACCCAAATCCAGCAATACCACTCTTATAATTATCATCATAATTGTTGTTATCTTAGTCGCCCTTGGTGTTGGCGGCGTTCTGGCCTGGAAATATGGGGTTATCAATAAACTTCTCAAAAAAACAAAAGTCACGACCACCACTTCCGCAGTTTTATCTACCAAGATGCAATCTCTCTACGATATTTTCAAATACCCCAATGGTACAGTCAAATCTATGGAAAAGAATTTACAGGGAGATGTTGGCAGATTAAGTTTTTCTATGACAACCAGTGATATTGTCAGGGTCACCTATGATTATTATGATCAACTGGCCAAACTTAATAATTGGACAAGAGGAAGTGAGGGTTTTTCCACCGGCGGTGAGGGTGGCTGGTTGAATATTGAAGAGAAAGATTTCGGGGCAGAAATTAGCGTTCGACTGGAAGAAGGGAAAACTCTGATTGAAATCACGCTTTACTCCTCGGATAGCACGGTTACCTCTGGTCGGGCCAAACTGACCACTGCCAGTACAACCACAACTGTTGGCTCTGCTACAAAATCCGGCACCACGCCTTCTAATAGCTATATGATTGCTGATTCTGACACGCGAGTAATTGCCAAATCAGAAATTGTCAATTTTACTCCTTGGCAACTGAAAGTCGCCCGCAATGAAATCTATGCCCGTCATGGAAGGGAATTTGTCCATAAAGATTTACAGTGCTATTTCACTGCCCAATCATGGTATAAAATTGATCCCAATTTTTCTGAGTCCATGCTGTCGTCAATTGAGAATAAAAACGTTGCCACTATCTTAAATTACGAAAAAGAAATCAATAGTCCTCTTTTACAAGTTGACAGCGGCTGTTAGAATATAGTTGGTGAAAAAATGCAGGAAGCCGAACCAATTGCTCCTCTTTGGTCACAGGAAGCTTTAAAACAAATGGATCAAGAAAGCCGAGAAAAAATTGCGGAAAGATTTTTATTTTATCATCAAGAGATTTCTGATGGACAAGATAGGGCAGAGGCAGAAACAAACCTTCCTTTGCGCACCCAAATTGGTAAAAAAGATCAAGAATATAAAGAAAGCATTTTTGCTCTTTTGGAAAAAATCGCTCAGGCCGGCAAGGAATCTCGTTGTCTGAAAGCCCTGCAGATTATAGATAATTCCAAACTTTCCTCCCAAGAAAAATTGGAAAAATTAAATGGTCTTTTAAATCAATGGGAGGAAGCGATAAGAGTAGTGGGAAAGGTAAAAAGTTCAAAAGTCCCCCTGGGTTTGGCTAAAGAACTACTTGGTCAGGCAGCCAATCCTGAAAGTAAAACTGGTTTACCCGATTTTTTGGAAGAAACAGTGGAAGCAGAAAAACATCTTTGGTCTCTGGTTAAATAAATCTTGACAAATTATTTGTACTTAGCCAGCGATCGCAAAATAAGTACACAGAATTTTTCTCCTTTATCTCTGCCATAATTTAAGAAAAATTTCTGGAGGAACATCAACTTTCCCTAATCTCTTGAGTTTCTTCTTGCCCATCGCTTGTTTTTCCCAAAGTTTTCGTTTTCTGGTGATATCGCCTCCATATAAGTGACCTGTGACATCCTTTTTGAGGGCGGCATTTTTTTCAGAAGCAATAATTCTACCCTCTACCATTGCTTGGATTTTTACTTCAAACATCTGGCGGGGGAGTAATTTCTTTAGTTTTTCTACCATGTTTTTGGCTTCGTTGTACGACTTTTTGCGCCAGATTACTCTTTTGAGCGCCGAAACTTTTTCGCCAGCAATTAAAATTTCCACCTCCACTAAATCGCCGGGACGATAATCTAAAATCTGCCAATCCAATGAAGCATAACCAGCGGAAATAGATTTTAAGCGATCAAGAAAGTCAAAAATTACCTCCAGTAGGGGAGACTGTGCGCTGACAATTACCCTGTCTTGAAGATTTTTAATATCAATGACCTTACCACGACGTAAATTAATTTCTTCAATAATTTTACCCAAAAATTGGGAGGGAGTGACAATTTCCAATTTCACCCAAGGCTCTTCAAATATTTTTTTGCCGCCTTTTTGCCTGATGTGTAAATCCACCTGCGGAGGAACAATTACGACTTTCTGGTTAAACTCCCGCTCCAACCTCTGGCAGACAATATCCAAATGCAAAAGTCCCAGACACCCCAGCCGAAAACCGGCACCCAAAGGAGATTTGACTGGACTATAAGCGAGAGAGGCATCATTTAGGGCGAGTTTGCCCAGTGCCTCTGACAAGGCCAAAAAATCTTCTGAAACTGGATAAATTTCCGCCCAGAGCAGGGGATTAACTTTCCGATAACCCGGCAGGGGAGTAATTTTTTCTTTTGACATTTGAGCTTTGACATTTGAGCTTAGTATAGTGTCCCCTACCCTAACCTTTTCAATTTTTTTAATGCCAGTGATAATATAGCCAATTTGACCAGTTGGAAGTTTGGGCCGCACTGAAAGCTCTGGTTTAAATACCCCACTCTCCACTACTTTTGATGCCTCTTGGCCATGGACAAAATCAATCGCCTGCCCCACTTTTATCTCACCATCAACAATTTTTACTGCCGCTACCACACCTTTGTAAGAATCGTAAAAGGAATCAAAAATTAAGGCGCGGAGCGGTTTTTCGGGACTGCCAATTGGCGGAGGAATCTTTCTGACAATTTCTTCCAAAAGCGCCTCCACCCCCTGCCCTGTTTTGGCGCTGATATATAAAACATCAGAGGTCTGGCATTTCAAAAGCTGGATTAACTCTTTGGCTGTTTTATCTTTATCGGCTGTTGGCAGGTCAATTTTATTGACAACTGGAATGATGTTCAAACCAAGTTTTTGGGCTAAATAAAAATGAGATAGCGTTTGGGCCTCAACTCCCTGGCTGGCATCAACTAACAAAATAGCTCCCTCAACTGCCTGTAAGGTTCGCTCAACTTCATAGGAAAAATCAACATGGCCGGGAGTATCGATCAGATTCAGAATATATTCTGAATTTGCAATTTCTAAATCCGAATTTCTAATTTCTAAACTATTTTGAATTTGATTATTAGAATTTTGGATTTGTTTAGGATTTGCTTCGCGAATTGGCTTTGCCAATTTATGGATTTCGTGCTTAGGATTTGACCGATAAATCATCGTTACCGGTGCCAGTTTTATGGTAATCCCTCGCTCCCGCTCCAAAGATAGCTGATCTAAATATTGGGGCCGCATTTTGTCCGGCGAGATGGTTTTGGTCAATTCCAAAAATCGGTCCGCCAAAGTTGACTTGCCGTGATCAATGTGGGCGATAATGGCAAAATTTCGATGTTATTCATCTATGGTAAAAGAGTGGTTGTAGTGCTGGTGGAGGTCGTAGAAGTGGTCAAAAACCGCTCAGCCCCTTGGGCGGAAATGAGACCAGAGTTTCTGAGATAAAAATAAGTGGAACCGGCCAGTCCTGTTAAAGAAAAGGCAAAAACTATCAGTAGTATTTGTAAACGTTTGGTCATAGAAACTCCCTTCTTTAAATCTCAATATCAAAATCCTAATGTCAAATCAATGCCTAAATGACTAAATGTTAAAATTTGGATTTTGGATTTCATTTGACATTTGATCTTTGGATTTAGGATTTTTCAAACTATCTTTACTTCTAATATTATTTTACTTTTTTCTAATCCAACATTAGTAATTGCGAAATTAGGTTGATTAAAGGCATTGGATAAAATATTGGCAATATCTTGCTCAATCTTTTTAGTAACAAAAGAAGGCAAATTAACCTCTCCAGCAGAAATTTTCAAAACTTGCATTTTTAATATTCCATTTTCCACCTGCGGATAAAGTTCAACAACAACTTGGGTTTTCAAGGGGGAAGTCACTACCCCACTGATTTTTATTTTGTCCGGCTCAATAATTGCTTGGCTTTCTTTGAGCGGAAAATCAGAGTGAATCACGGTATAAGAGGCCAAAAGCCCTGTTAACTCCCCTTCTGTAATCTCAACCGTATTTTTATAACCTTTTAAAACATCATCATATTTGGCACGGATATTGGCATCTGAGGCGGTAACTGGTGCTACTTTACGCTCAAGGGTCGGCGGTGTTTGCAATTTTTTAATAACCCACCATCCCCCTACCACGAGCCCAATTAAAACAATTAAAAGAAAAATCACTAAAACCTGACAACTGAAAAATGAGCGGCGACCTTTGCGTATTTTATCAACATCTTGATAAAAATCTTGCTCTAAATCTTCTTTTTTTTCTTTTTTCCCCACCTTAAAGCTCCACTTTCAAAAATTTTATTGTTCCAAAATAAACCAAAAGAGCGATTATGATGGCAGCGCCGGCTTGGGCTAAAACTTGCCAACCATGAATCATCCCGCCAGTAGTTTCAAAATAGTTTCCTATTATCATTTTAGTCCCTTGGATAAAAATTGCCATAAGGATGCTGGCCAAAAATACCCGCAAAGTAAAACTACCTAATCCTGATAAAAGGGAAGGAAAACGACCGGAAAGCGGGATATAAAGATAAATTATTTGTAAAAAGGAACCAATGGAAAAAGCCAGCGCCAGTCCTGCCACACCCATTTTGCTGTCTAAGGTAATTCCTAAAATTATGGCCAAAATAGTAAAAAAGATAGCTGCCCACATCGGAGTGCGGGTGTTGTGAAGAGCATAAAAACTGCGGGCAAAAAGAGGCAAAAGTCCCTGAGGAATTAAAGATAGAGCAAAAAATCCGAGACAGGCCGCAGCCATTGTAGTTTGTTCCCAGCCAAAATATCCAGAACCCAAAATTAACCGGATTAGCTGGGCGCGTAAAAGATACAATCCAATAGTTGAGGGTAGAAGGAAAAAGAAAACAGTTTTAAAACAGCGGCGAAAATAACCTTTAAATCTATCAATCTCCTGCAGGGCCCAACTTTCTGAAAGGGCCGGAAAAACAGCTGTGGCAACAGAATTGCCAAAGACCACTGTTGGCATGGTTTGGATATTATTGGCAAGATTAAAGACTGCAATAGCACCGGCTGGTAAGCCAGAGGCCAAAACAGTATAGATTAAAAGTAAAATTTGATTGGCGCCCAAACCAATACTGCGAGGGATCATTAGTCGACCGATTTTTTTGACAGCTGGATGAGAAAAGGCAAAAACTGACCGGTAGCGCCAACCAAGTTTAAAGGATGGAGGTACTTGAATAAGCCAGTGTAAAAATGCTCCAATTATGACCGCCCAAACCACTGCCCAAATACCATATTTATCAGCAAAAAAGATTGTGCCAAAAATGATAGCGCAATTATAAAATAAAGGAGCAAGGGAATAAAAAATAAATTTTTTGAAGGAATTTAAAATTCCGCCAAAAATATAGGATAAGGAGAAAAATAAAGGCGACAAAAGCAAAACACGGGTGAGTTTTAGTGTTAATAACTGTCGGCTGGCATCAAAGTTAGGAACAATTAAAGGATTAATTGTCGGCAATAAAAAGAAAAGGATAAGCAATAGAATAATAACAATGAGAACGCCAATATTTAAAATTGAATTGGCGATTTTCCAGGCTTCCTTTTTATCGCCTTTGGCAATGTAGGAGGTAAAAACTGGAATAAAAGCAGAAGCAATCGCTCCTAAAATTAAGATGTTAAAAATTAAATCTGGTAAACGGAAAGCAGCATAATAGGCATCCAAAATATTGGTGGGAATTTTTTGGGCAAGATAGTGATCGCGGATAACTCCTAAAACATTAGAAAGTGTCAGTGTTACCGCCAAAATGCCAGTTGCCCCACGAATAGTCGCCTCAGTTGCCCAAATTTTCTTTAGGTATGAGAACATTTGGTAATTAGCCTTTCAAAACCATCGCTAACTGCTTACCTTCAATTGTTTCTTCCTTCAAAAGTTTGCTAACTAATTTTTCCATAATTTTTCGCTTGGTCGTTAAAATTTTTTGAGCAGTTTGCTCGGCTTGGATGATAATTCGACTAATTTCCTCATCAATCAATGAAGCCACTCTCTCGGAATAATTTTTGTGTTCGCCCAGTTCTCTGCCCAAAAAGACAAATTCTTCTCTCTCCCGCAAAGCGACTGGTC
>CAYYXM010000011.1:6617-12574 GCA_964475725.1 uncultured Candidatus Saccharibacteria bacterium
CCCAATTTTGCGCTCATGCCATAAACAGTTACCATATCGCGAGCAATTTTGGTGGCTTTTTGCAAATCATTTTGGGCGCCGGTTGTCGCCTCTTTCAAAAATAGATCTTCCGAGGCGCGACCACCAAGAAGTTGGGCTAAATCAGCTTCAAATTTGCCCTTTGAATAAAGTCGGCGATCGATTTCCGGCCGGGAAAAAGTATAACCCAAAGCCATACCACGGGAAATTATAGAAATTTTATGAACTGGATCGCAAAGAGGTAAATAAGTACCAACTATGGTATGGCCGGCCTCATGATAGGCAGCAATTTTTTTCTCATCCTCTGACAAAACCCGACTTCTGCGCTCTGGTCCCAACATTACTTTTTCAATTGCCTCCTGTAAATCAGCTGTTTCCACTGCCTTTTTACCTTCCCTCGCCGCCAAAATTGCTGCCTCATTGGCTAAATTTCTCAAATCAGCTCCAGAAAAACCAGCAGTACAAGAAGCAATTTGACCTAAATCAGCATCAGCAGCCATTGGTTTATTTCTGGTGTGAATTTTCAAAATTGCCTCCCGTTCTTTCATATCAGGCAGATCTAAAACAACGCGGCGGTCAAAGCGACCAGGCCGAAGGAGCGCCGGATCCAAAACATCTGGCCGGTTGGTGGCAGCCAAGACTATCACTCTGGTATCAGTATCAAAGCCATCCATTTCTACTAAAATTTGATTTAAGGTTTGTTCTCGTTCATCGTGGGAGCCGCCAAGACCTGTTCCTCGCTGGCGACCAACCGCGTCTAACTCATCAACAAAAATAACACAGGGAGTATTGCGTTTGGCTCGGGCAAAAAGATCTCTGACTCTGGCCGCGCCAACACCAACAAACATTTCCACAAATTCAGAAGCCGAGATGGAAAAGAAAGGCACGCCAGCTTCTCCTGCAACCGCCTTAGCCAAAAGTGTCTTGCCGCAACCTGGTGGGCCAACCAGTAAAACTCCTTTGGGCAGTTCTGCCCCCAATTTTCTAAATCGCTCAGCATGGCGTAAAAACTCTACAACTTCTTGGAGTTCCTGTTTTGATTCCTCCAGCCCTGCCACATCTTTAAAAGTAATTTTATCCGGTCCAACGCCAAACATACGAGGAGAAGATTTGCCAAATGATAATGCACGGACATTGGCTCCTTGGGCAGAGCGCAACATTAGCCAGAATATTCCGGCAATCAAAAGGAAGGGCAAAACAACAGAAAGCAAAGTTGGCCAAATTTGGCTTTTGTCTGGATTTTTAATCTCAATATTAACTTTTTGAGAATCTATACCATAATCTTTGAGTCCGACACCAGCTTCTTTATAGGCATAAACTTCGCCATCTCCTTTAATCTTGGCGGTCACCTTGTTTTGATCAACATTGATCTTTTCAATCTCATTTGATTCAATTTTTTTAACAATTTGGGAAATATCAACCTGCTGGGAGGAAACATTAGGTTTAGAAAGTAAAAAGGCATATAAAAAATAGGTGGAAATTATTACTGCTCCGATAATAAGCCAAGTTTTTGTACGGCTGTTCATTCTATTCTCCTTAGTGTTACAGAATTAATTATAATAGTTTTCTTGACACTTATCAAGAAAAAAGCAATTTTTAGAAAAATTATCAAGAAGAAAAATGGCGACAGCAGGATTCGAACCTGCGACCTGACGCTTCATTTGAGCGAAGTGAAAATCAAACTTGTTTCTATTTCGTTTGGCGCTACGCGCCGCACTTCATATATCTGCGAGTTTATAATGCCAGTGGGTGGACTCGAACCACCGACCTAGGGCTTATGAGTCCCTCGCTCTACCCCTGAGCTACACTGGCACATTGTTAATATAGTTTTTTACTTGCGTTTATAAGCGTAGCTTTCAAACTTCGTTTATAACTGGTTCTAATTGTTTTTTCTCTTTTAAATCTCTCCATGGCTAATTGAATTAATCTATCAACCAGTTTTTTATAAGTTAAACCACTCACTTCCCATAATTTGGGATACATGCTTATATTGGTAAAACCAGGAATGGTGTTTATTTCATTGATATAATATCTACCATATTCTGTTAAAAATCCGTCCACCCGCGCCATTCCTTCACTGTTTAAAACTTTATAAGCTTTGAGCGATAGCTCTTGGATCGTTTCAGTTATTTTATTGGGTAATTTAATAGGCGCTTTTAAAACCGCTCCATTCTTATCAAGATATTTAGCCCGATAGGAATAAAATTCATCTTTCGGTATTATCTCCCCAGGTAATGAAACAATCGGTTGCCCATTACCTAAGATCGAGCATTCTATTTCTCTTCCCTTGATCGCTTGTTCAATAATAATTTTTTTATCGTATCTAAATGCTTCGGCAACGGCTTTTTCAAATTCTGGTTCATTCTGTACTTTATTAATCCCGACCGAAGAACCGGTATTGACCGGCTTAACAAACAAAGGTAGATCCAATTTGCTAATTATTTCATGCCAGTCGGCCAACACCTGTTTTTCTGACTCAAAAGTTAAAAATTTAGCCACCGGGATACCCGCTTCCTTTAACAACCTTTTACTCACATCCTTATCTAAACCGATGGCCGACCCTAAAACATCTGAGCCAACAACGGGAATATCGGAAATTTTTAATAAACCCTGAATCGTCCCATCCTCCCCAAAAGCGCCATGTAAGACCGGGAAAACTATATCTACCGTTAGCTTGATGGATTTGTCTTCTACGCCCATTAAAACTTTGCTTTGACCCGGCAAAAATACTACTAACTTGCCTTTTTTTAAGTTTAGTTTGATTGTTTCTGGACTTTCGGGATTTAGAAAAGGCTGTTTTGGGTTTAAAAGCCAGAAACGATTTTCTATATCAATGCCGATTAAAATCACCGTAAACTTATTTCTGTCAATTGCCTCAAGAATATTTTGGGCGGAAATTAATGAAATTTCATGCTCAACCGAACGCCCTCCGAAAATTATTGCTAATGTTTTTTTAGCCATTTTTGGCCTTTTTTTTGATTACCACAAACTTTTCGTTAATTGCTTTGGAATGCTGTTCATCAACGCTCTCCGTTGAGTCATCTTTTAAACAACTCGTATTTCGGCATATCTCCGGCCGATTTTCATAATCATGACACATACCCGTTGCTCTATCGAAATTAAGGCAATCAAAGGTTTTTAATCTGACAGTATCGGGGTGGCTTTCTGGGACTAGAATTTCTCCTCTCTCCCGCCAAATTTTTCCGCCCGACTTATTAATTGGTATTTCGCTTTCCGGGAAATCAAACTTCATCTTCACCGGGTCACAACAGAAGGAACATTTTTTATCCAAGCACGGGTTATATTTCTCGCTCATTAAAACATTTCTATAAAAAAGTTCATCTTTGACGAATGGTAGCGGGGGGTGGATTCGAACCACCGACCTCAAGGTTATGAGCCTTGCGAGCTACCACTGCTCCACCCCGCGTCAAACGCGGTATCCGTCCCGCTGGCCGGGACCCGCGTTACTCAAATAATTTATCATATTTATATCAATTAGTCAAGTTTTACCCAAAAATCCACCTCCACCATTTGATATAATTTGGCATATCAGTGCTTTTTGGTTTTGCCTCTTGCGTCTGCTGGTCTTTATTCTCTGGCATTGCCACCACTTTTTCATCCGGCGCTTTGAGGCCTAATTTTTGTCGGGCTTCAACTTCTTTGAAGGAATTGGTTTGATAATACAAGATTAAATTGCGCATCCTCTCATTTTCTTTTTCCAACCGATCAATATCAGTGGCATATTCCCCAATCCATTGATTATATTGATAAGTCCGATACACTCCTTTAATCAAAATAAAAACAGTATAGCCAATCAGCCCGATAGTAATGATTGTCCAAAGAATTGTCTTTGCTTTTCCTTCCATACCATATTATTATATCACAAAACCGACCCTTAAAGGTCGGTTTTGTCCTCGGATATAATTACCAGCGAGTGGTAGATGGTGGTTCTTCCTTGCGTGGTGGTTTTTCTTTCTTCTCCTTCGATCTCGCCCACCATTCATAACCATAATAGCCACCAAAACCAGCACCAAGGGCAATGACAATGATAAGAATAGTCACCAGTGTTCTTGTCCAATTTCGGGCTGGTGCTTCTTCGCCTCCCTTAATCTCCCCTTCTTGAATAGCTGTTGTGGTGGTTGTCGGAGCAGGTTTTAATTGCTCTGGAGCGGGTTGTTCTTCAACTGGTCCGCCAATTGCTAATGGCTGGGCAGCAGCTAAAAGAACTTTTTTCTCTACCTTAAAACTGCCAAGAGCAATTTCACCCGATTTATTGCCCGCCCTATCAGTAAAAACAACTTTTATTTGATGATCGCCAACTGGCACATTTTGAAAGGTAACTGACCAAAAACCAGTGGTATCATCAGCCACAGTTGTGATGATATAGGGCTCGGAGTAAAGAGTCACCTCTACCCCGCTACCCGGCTCAGTTGTACCAGCAACAGTAATATCAGTACCTTCTTGAAAAATTTGGTTGGAGGGATCCTGAGATAAACCAAGAAGGGATGGTGCTGTTGTGTCCAAAATAATAGATGCATTAGCACTACTCTCTTTTAGGTTCTCGTCTCGAACTTTGACATATATTATTTTCTCCCCATCACCAGAAGATAGAGTGAAATCAAAGTTGGCTTGATATGGTTGCCAACTTGCGCCGACAAAATTAGAATCTTTACTAACAATCATTTCGGAAACTTCCACGTTGTCACTTGCTTCAAGAAATAAATTTACAATCTGGTTATTAGTATATTGATCGCCATCATTGATTAAAAATTGAGTAATAATTGGATTTTGGCCGTCAATCCAAACAATATTGGAGTAAACTTTTAGACCAAAATCAGTGCCATCTGATGGTTTAACTTCTGCATACCAACTATCTTTCTCTATTAAATCAACAGCTAGAACAGAAAGTTTATTATCATAGCCAATCTGATGATTGCCTTTTTTATACCAGAGGATTTGTGTACCTGATTCTATATCTCCTGGGTCCGCGTCAATAAAGGTATAATGAGGATTATCCAAAGTAAGATCTACGCTGCCATCTGGATAAGGAGGTGTAATTAAAACATTGGAAACTTCTGGCGGACTATTGGAAATAGTAAGAGAAGCTGATGTCATTGGGGTACCATCATCTGTCCCATCGTTGGGAATGACTTCGACCGTTATTATATCCCCTTTATCTCCATTACCGGCAACTAATAAATTTAAAGTTGGATTGATTTCACCGGCAAGATTAACCCCACCCTTTTTCCATTGGTAGGAATAAGTAATAGCATCACCATCTTCATCATAAGATTCAGGCACAGCAGTCAAAACTGAATTTGTGTAGGCCGGCGATGGCGTAATTGTCACACTATCCATCACTGGTAATCGATTATAAGTAACAGACAGCCGAATGGAATCGATATAATAGTTAATTAGGTCTTCGTCTGAAACCTTATAATATCTTGCTTCAACATAAAAGCTAGTATCTTTTAATTGGTCCCAGGTCCAGGTCTGACTGTCACTTAAATCCCATGTAAAAGTCCAATCAGTCGGACGATCTCCAGCAATAAACATCGTCGGGTTACCGCCGGAAACATTCAATAATAATTTTAATTCATCATTGGTATAGGTGCCGTCATTATGGAATTTGATTTGAACTTTGAATTTTGAAATCTGACCTTCATTTGTTGGGACATTAAAATTTTTAGCTCGAACATATTCGTTCTCTTCATCTAAAATAGTATAGTTATTATCTATTAGCTTCACATTGTTAACAGAATTTCCAGTACCAGTTGCAGTCTGGGCATAGAATTCTTTAGTATACGAATTGGGCGCTGCCTTGGCAGATGCAGGATTTATCATCAAAACTGACAAAACAGAGGATAACGCTAAAACACCTGTCGTGAAAAAGTAAAACCATTTTTTTAACATTTTTTCTCTCCTTTCGCAACACCTTT
>CAYYXM010000012.1:0-401 GCA_964475725.1 uncultured Candidatus Saccharibacteria bacterium
ATCAAAATTGCGAGTAGCAATAAAAGTATAAATGAACCAAGAAAACCAGTTGCTTCGGCCCAGCCAGCATAGATGAAGTCAGTATGGGCAATTGGCAAAAAGTGAAGAATTGATTGACTCCCCTGCCCCAGTCCCTTCCCAATAATCCCACCAGCTCCAACCGCTACTTTTGATTGCAGGACATTATAACCTGCTCCATGAGGATCTAAAGCTGGATTGAAGAAATTTAAAATCCTTTGTTTCTGATAAATTCTTAAGAAAAACCAAAAAATTGGAGAAGCAATAAGAGTTATCCCAACCAATGCCCATTTATAAATTTTAGGTGCAGAAGAGTAAAAAAATAAAATAGCACAGATAATAAAAAGCATTAAAGCATTGCCAAAATTTGGTTGACGAAGAAC
>CAYYXM010000012.1:411-9444 GCA_964475725.1 uncultured Candidatus Saccharibacteria bacterium
CATAACAATTGGTATGGAAATAATTAAAAGAAATTTTAAGATTTCTCGCCAAGTAATAATTTCTTTTTCGGCAAAAAAACGGGCAACTATAATAATTAATATTATTTTAAAAATTTCTGAGGGTTGGAGCTGAAAAAAACCAAACTCTAACCATCGTGCTGATCCATAAATTTGTTTCCCAGTAATTAATACTACTAGAAGGAGAACAAAACCTATAAAATAAAGTGGCCAGGAAAAATCTTTTAATCGGCGATAATCAAAAAAAGAAAAAACAATCATTAAAACTAAACCAATTACTGCGAAGATTATTTGATTAAAAGCCAAATAATTTCTTCCTGTAAAAAAAGTAATTGTATAAATTGTCGCAATACCAGAAGTTGCCAAAAGTATGGGTATAAAATATAAACTCCAATCAAAACTACGGGGTAACGCTGGAAATTTAATTTTCACCTATTGACTCCTAACCAAATTTTTTTGCCCACAATTTCTACTTCTTTTTCAAAAGATCCATCTAGGCTCGGCCTAGCCGAGACTGATACTTTTTCTATTTTGCTAGATATCAAACAATTCGTGGCATTGCTTATTTCACGCTCGTATTTTGACAATATCCGATTGATATTTTTATCTTCTGTTTTATATAATAATTTAATTTTATCAGTTGGCGCAAAACCGGCGCCTTTCCTTAAATCTTGAATATTGCGAATTATCTCCCGCACCATTCCTTCTTCTAATAACTGGGGTGTAATTTTTGTCTCTAATTTTACTTCCGCCCTACCTCCCTTTTGCCAAACTACTTTTTTGATATTAATCTCCTGGGCCAAAATATCCAGAAGTTGCCCAGAGTATTCATTAGAGGAAATAATAGTCAGCAGTGCTAAGGGTTGACGAACTTTAATATTACTTTGGGCCCGTTGTGCCAATGCCATTGTGGCAAATAACCTTATTTCTTCCATTTGCTTCTCTAAATCCAAATTGATTAAACTCTGGTCAACTTTTGGCCAATCACAAAGATGGATCGATTTCGGCAAATCAGAACTTGGCCAGTTTTTCTGTAGCCTTTGATAAATTTCCTCTGATAAAAAGGGCATAAATGGTGCAATAATCTTACAAGCTTCCAAAAGAGATTGATATAAAGTCTTGAAAAAAGCTAGATCTTGGCGTTTGCGGGAGCGACGTAGATACCATAATGATAAATCGTTGATAAATTTCTCATATACACGACTTGCATCAGTCAATTTATAATCATCCATAAATTTTGTAGTTTGAGCGATAGTTTGATTTAGGCGAGACAGAATCCATTTATCTAAAATAGTCGGGTTGGACTCTTGATTTTGCCAATTAATTTCTTTGCCATAATTTTCTAAATATAGATAGCAGTTGTAAAAAATTGAAATAACTTTTTGATATTCCTCTGCCACTTCTTTAGCTGAAAAACGATAATCCTCACCAATTTGGGTTGAAGAAAAGAGAAATTGTCGCAGGGCATCAGCTCCATATTGATTAAAAATCTCAAAAGGTTGGGGATAATTGCGTAATTTTTTAGAAAGTTTCCTCCCCTTTTCATCCAAAATTAAACCATTAACAACAGCATTTTTATAGGCAGGGGAATCAAATAAAACAGTTG
Organism: uncultured Candidatus Saccharibacteria bacterium; assembly: GCA_964475725.1. Lineage (GTDB taxonomy): Bacteria > Patescibacteriota > UBA1384 > CAYYXM01 > CAYYXM01 > CAYYXM01. The sequence goes on from CAYYXM010000012.1 coordinate 2,036, forward strand.
AAATAACAAGCAGAGTATAAAACCAACCGCGGGTTTGATCTAAACCTTCAGCAATAAAATCTGCCGGATAAAAATTCTTAATTATTTCTTTGTGCTCGAACGGATAATGCCATTGGGCATAAGGAACACAACCAGATTCGAACCAGCAATCAAATACTTCTGGTGTTCTTTTCATTTTGCCGCCGCAGGAACAATCTAAGGTGATTTGATCAATAAATGGCCTGTGAAGATCAAATCTGGCTAAGATTTTCAATGCTTTTTTTGATTGGACGCAGCGCATCTCTCCACACTTTTCACAAATCCAAATTGGTAAAGGGGCGCCCCAATAGCGATTTCTGGAAAGCGCCCAATCTTTTGCCGCTTTTAACCATCTGCCAAATCTTCCCTCTTTAAGATGAGATGGGAGCCAATTAATTTTTTTATTATTGGAAACCAATTTATCGACAATATCTGTTACCTTAATAAACCAAGTAGGATAGGTCATATAAATTAAGGGCGACTCACAACGCCAACAAAAAGGATAAGTATGGTTAATCGTTTCTTGGAAAGCTAAAAGTTTCTCCTTTTCAAGAGCGCTTTCAATATCTTCATCGGCCTGTTTGATAAATTTCCCCTCTCCGGGAATATTGAGTCCTTTAATGATTTTGCCTTCCCCGTTAACAGTTAAAACTATTGGCAATGGGATTTTTTTAGATAGATTAAAATCATCTTCACCAAAAGCCGGCGCAATATGCACTATGCCAGTTCCCTCATCTAATGAAACAAAATCTGCTGGATAAATTTTAAAGGCGTTTTCCATTACTTCTTCTGTAATTTCAGGTTTAATTTTAACTAAATCTAACTTGAATAAAGGCTCGTATTCCAAACCCCGCAATTGCCTAACTGATATTTCTTTTTCCAGTTTCAATTTTCTGCGCAACTGATTAGGTAAAGATTTAAATAAATCTTTTGCTAAAATAAATCGTTCCTCTCCGTTCGTATAAATAGCATATTTGATATTTTCACCTATAGCTAAGGCAATATTAGCCGGCAGGGTCCAAGGAGTTGTTGTCCAGACAAGGAAGAAAGAATTTTTGAATTTAGAATTAAGAACTTTGAATTTTATATATATTGATGGATCTTCTACGTCTCTATATCCTTGATTGACTTCAAAATTTGATAGTGGTGTTTGGCAACGAGGACAATAAGCAACAATTTTGAAATCTTTATAAACTAAATGTTTTTCCCAAATTTGACCAAAAACCCACCAAACGCTTTCAATATAATCATTCGATAAAGTTGTATAAGCATTTTTTGTATCAATCCAGCGACCAAGCCGAAGCATTGTTTTTTCCCAAACATCAACATAACGAAAAACACTCTCCTTTGCTTTCCTGTTAAATTGTTCAATGCCATACTCTTCAATCTCTTTTTTACCGGAAATTTTCAGTTCTTTCTCAATCTCATATTCCACAGGCAACCCATGACAATCCCAACCCGCCCGTCTTGGTACATAATATCCCTGCATTGTTTTATAGCGACAAAATAAATCTTTAACTGACATCGCTAAGAGATGGCCATAATGGGGCAGGCCATTGGCAAAAGGAGGGCCATCATAAAAAACAAAGGTTTTACCCTTCTCTCTATTTTTTAGACTTTTTTCAAAAATATTCTCTTTTTGCCAAAAAGCCAACAGTTTTTCTTCAATCTTTGACCAAAAATTATTCATTTAATTTCCCATCTAATGCTTTATTGACTAAAAAATCAGCATGTTTATTTTTTCGCCGTGGGATATGAGAAAAAGAAACTGCCCCACCCAAAGCCATAATTTTATCTCTAATTTGCCAAAAAAACGGCTTTAAGCTTGCTTCCTTAACTTTATATTTACCATTTAATTGATGAACAACCAACTCGGAATCTAAATAAATCTTTATCTCAATAGGTTTCTCACAAACTTCACCCACCTTTTCCAAACCAGCAATTACTGCCTGATATTCTGCTTTATTATTGGTTGACTGCCCTATCTTTTTGCCTTCTTCAAAAATCAGTTTATTCTGACTGTTAAAAACAGCATAACCAATAGCGGCGGGGCCTGGGTTGCCTCGCGCCCCACCATCACAAAAAAGAAAATATTTAGACACTCTAATTAATATCTTAAAGCAAAAAAATTATTCCTTCAACTGTCACTTGTACTTGAGTTCCCCTACTCCTGAATATAGGACAAAGTCGTAAAGATCCAAAATTGCACCGGAGTTTTTATCAATTTTTGCCACAATCCGGCGGGCTGTGTTACCAAAGTAGCCAGTTGATTCAATGGTAGTCGTGCCAGTATCTATATCGCCTGAGTAACCAGGCGCGTTCCTTAGACGATAATAAATATAACCGTTATCGCATGTTGGGTTATTGCCGGAAGCAAAAAGGCCACCCAGACCAGGTATAGTTTCATTGCCAATCAATGGTCTTACCTTTAATTTATATTTATAATCACCAACTTGGCTTGGCACGGAGATAATACGAGATGAGGAAGTAATATTTTCAACATTTTTGTCTAATTCCCTCTGAACTGATTGGGTGTCGTCATAACCAATTAATTTCCATTCCATACTGACTTTACAACCAGATACTTTGAAAACTTGGGTTGTCCAATCTAGGATAATATTTCTATTCTCATTAAATGTTACATCATATTCTTTGGATTTGTCTTTTTCCAAAAAAAGGCAATCATTGGAATAGGGATTGGTTATACTATTATATTCTCCAGCGCATTGAGAAGGATTTTTGCCAATTACATTTTCTCTGGAATAAATCTTCAAATCATAATAATAATGAGTCTTGTCCACAGGAAGTGGAATGGACCAATCAGGACGAATTTCGGCAGAGTTATTGTCTTGCCAACTGCCAGAAGCATCTCTTCCTCCCAAATCACGGCGTATCACATTATTGGGATTATCCTTATCATAAGCAGGCCAGGTAACATCTTTATCCGCCCGGTATCTAAAAAGTCCTTCTTCTAATCCTGCTTCAGCCGAATAATAGGCCATTTGGGATTCATAATAGGAAGTTTCGCTGTGAATTTCAGAAATCCGGGGCCGCAGGATACTAAAAATAATTGCTGCCAAAACAGTAATAAAAAGCATGGTAATGAGTATCGCCGAACCTTTTCTAAATTGTATTACATTGGTATACATCTTAATTGAATTTGATTATTTGCATCTTTATTAAACCAATATTGAGGATATTTTCTTGGAATGAAAATTGACGAATAAGAAAGTGGGGTATTTTTAACAGTTAAAACTGAAAGAGAGAATTTAACAAATGGCTGACGACAATACTGTGTTACTGGTGAACCAGAAGTTGTATCTGAAAAATCTGTCCCTACGCCTAAAAAATATAAATCTTGGATATTTACATCAGTTGAAGTTAAAGATAAAGTCAAAGTACAAATATTGCCTGAAACAGTCCCCTTTTTTATTGATTTGGTAGCCGGATTAAAACCATAACAAATATAATCTGATTGATCTTTTTCTTTAACCAAAATTATCCTGCCATACTCTAAATCAGTATTATTAATTACATTTTTAACCTCATCAGGTGCGCTTAAGGCACTAATGCCAACAATTTTTACCTCATCTGCCCCTCTTATATCCCGACCAATAATTTCCATGACCCGTCTTACTTGGGCATCCATCTCCCGCGTTTTTCTGTCATAGGTACCCGTTGATTTAATAAAACTATAAAAAAGTAAACCAACAATTAACATAACAGTAGCAAAAATTAAAGAGGCAATAATTAATTCAATTAAGGTAAAACCTTTTTCTCCAGAAGTGATAAATCGTGATTTATTGTGATTCATTGTGACTTATTGAAAATTAAAAATTGATAATTGAAAATTATATTAGAAGCTCTTCCAATTAGTTAAATAAGATACTTCACTAACTTTATAATCCTTATTGTAATCATGCCAAACCACTTCAACTAATATTTTAATAAAAGCGTCATTTGATTTTTCAATTTCATCGCCCGTTATTGGATTAGGTATAGGCAATGGTTTTTTAATAATAAAAATTTTTCTAGTATATTGAGGATTATTAACAGGAGCAAGTGTCTCCTCACCATCTTCAAGATAGACAGCATAACGAGATTTATCAGGAATATTAAACCGACAGGAATTATCTAATGACACAATAAGGGGGACTTCATAAACGCAGTTTAATTGTTGATTGCCAACTTTCCCATAAGTATTAGCAAGAACCGGATATAAAAGATATTTTTTCCAATCATCTTCTATAGTTAGACCAGAGCCAGAAGGATTATTATATTGTGTTTGGTCAACCCAGGCAGTGTCGCGGATTTGCCGAAGTGTTTCCATTGCTTCAGAGGCATATTGGGTAGCAACTCGGCGATGTTGGTTAATAACAGCTGTTCGCTGATTTTGGATAAAAAAGAAGCCAACAGCATTAATCAAAATCAAAAGCATTATTACTGCCACTAAAACCTCAATTAAAGTCAGGCCTTTTTGATATTTTTTCATAGGTTAACAATTGTAATTACACCAGTTTCTTTAATAATATTAATTTGTTTATCTTGATCCAGTTTGGAAGAATGAATTAGTATTTTGATTTCATTGCCGGAAGGTGTATTTACTGGTGCAGGATTAGAATTTTCAACAGCTCCTTTACCATTTTGACAAAATTCAACCCAAGATTCCTGCTGGAAAGTAATAGTAGTAGGCAAAAAACTTCTTTGATTTTGCGAAGATATATTGATTGACCCACGGTTAGGATTAATCTCATTTTTAAAATCTACTTGATAGCATGGACCATTTTCGTTCTTAAACTGCCTAATATCTACACTATCTGCCCGGGGATTTAATGCCAAAGATTGGGCTTCGAGGAGTGCACTTTTCACCTGCTCTGCCGCGCCTTTTAATTCTATCTGTTGGGAATATTTGCCATAAGCTGGAATTACCACCAAAGTAAAGAGACCTATAATGAAAATAGAAACAATGAGTTCAATTAATGTTACGCCTTTTTGACCCTCCACTGCACTCCTTAAGGACATTCATTAGCATTTGTAAGACCAGTATTAATTATCCCTATATTTGTCCCTAATTCATAAGTAATATTATTACCGCTATCATCTTCATAGGGACATTTGGTCTCTAAAAGTACTGCTAATTCGTAATCTTTGCCATCACTATAATAACGATAGACATATTTATTATCTGGTTTAGGATCTTCAATTTTACCTGCTGGAAGATATTGTTTCGATTGTAACAATTCTATTAATCCCTTAAATGCCCCTGTATAGTTAGTTGGGGGATTGAATAAAGTTTTTCCATTTTTATCTTTGGTAGGAAAGCTTCCATTTTCTGCTCTCCATTGCTCTACCGCAATCTGAACGGCAGAAATATCAGCCTTCCTTTTAGCATCGCGCGATTTTGCCCGGGCTTTATTTAAATTAACTAAAATAACTGCAGCAAGCAGACCAATAATCATCACAACAATTAAAAGCTCAATTAATGTAAAACCTTTAATTTTGATATTTCTCATTCAATCTCCCAATTAGTCATTAGGTAAATTAGAAATTAGTCATTTTTTATATTATATCCCTAAATACCATTTTATTAAAATATCTGCCCAAAAAAAAGCTAAAAAACAGCCGATTATAAGAAAAGGACCAAAAGGCACAGTATCTTTCCATTTTTTCTTCTTTACCGCCAAAAGCCCAATACCCACAATTGAACCCAATAGAAAGGCTAAAAATAATCCAACAATAATTTTAGGATAAGCAAGCCATAATCCCAAAACTGCTACTAATTTTACATCCCCCCAACCCATCCAACTACCTTTGCTAACCAAAGCTAGAAAAAAGAAAAAGATACTCGCCGCCAAGACTGCTATAAGGACATCTTGCCAAAAAGTCGGCATTGTCAGCCGCCAAAAAAGAATAATTATAAAGGAAGCGCCAAGAAATACATCAGGAATAATATTATCTTTTAGATCAGAGGCAAGGATAATCATAAGAGGGATGGTAAATAAAAACAAAAGTAATGAGCGACCATCAAACCCATAATATTGAAAAATTGCTAAAAATATTAAACCAGTCAAAAGCTCAACTGCCAGATAGTGCCAGGAAATTGTTTTTTTACAAAACCGACAGCGGCCTTGGAGAAATATATAAGAAAAAATTGGTATTAAATCATACCAAAGCAATGTTTTTTTACATTTTGGGCAAATAGATCGGCCTAAAAAAATACTTTTAAAATTTGCCTTGAAGCGGTGGGCAACAACATTAATAAAAGAACCAAAAAATAAACCAATAATTAATATTACTATGCTCCACAAAATTCCTCCACAGACAGACCCCCCGATGTTATATCGGGGGACTGTGTCTATTGAGGATTATTCCTGTTTTGACTGCTTTAGTCGTTGGAAACCTGAAACCACATATCAGCACCACCGGCATCATAAACCCCATTGCCGCCACATACGCCTGCGGTTACCCCAGCAGTAGCTGCTTCGTTGTTATTTTCTAAATTACCCTGAATAGCATAACCTGGGGTTGTACCATCAGCACAATTGCCTGTGACATAAGTATATGCTCCACCTGTTGGATCATCAGGGATGGCGCGAATATAGGTTGATGGCAAATCAGCAGCGGTCAAAGTGGCTGGGTAAGCACTATGGTCGGAAAAAGATTCCTCAATAGCAGTTTTTAACTGCCGCAAGTCATTTTTCCTTGTAGCATCCCGGGCGCGGGCTCTGGTACCGGAAAGCGCCACCAAAATCATGGCCGCCAAAATACCAATAATGGCAATAACGACCAAAAGTTCAATCAATGTAAAACCTCTATTTTGATTTTTAATTTTTAATTTTTGCATTAGATTTTCACCTCCTTTCTTAATGACTAGATATTAATTAGTCTCTATTACCAATTGATATCAGGCAAAACATTTAAGTTTGTACCTATCTCATAACAATCAGGGCAATTTCCACCATCATTTTTTACGGCTCCTGCATCTTTTTCCATAATACTATCTATTTCATAGCCTTTAACATTATAAGCGTAAAAATATCTAGCATACCAATCCCAATTAGTCGTCAAATTTCCATTCTCATCTATATAGGCTGGCTTTTTATTTTGCATTGGGTCAAGTGGTAAAACTGGAATGTATGGGGAAAGAGCAGTGGTTAACTCTGCCCAGTTGTTCCCACCAGTCGGATTGCTTTGATAAGTTTTGTTCTCATCACCCGGCAGTTCTCCCTTTTCTTCCAAATACATTTCAATGGCTGTTCTCATTTGTTCTAAATCCGCTTTGCGTCTTGAATCCCTGGCTTTTGCTCGAGCAGAAGATAAATTTACTAAAATGATCGCCGCCAAAATACCAATAATGGCAATAACGACCAAAAGTTCAATCAATGTAAAAC
>CAYYXM010000012.1:9544-11970 GCA_964475725.1 uncultured Candidatus Saccharibacteria bacterium
CCCTCGATTTACTCGGGGTAAACTCTTTTTTCATCTGTCACCTCCCTTCCAATTAATGATTAAATGACTAATTTTTAATGACTAATGAATGTTTAAATTCCCTAATGTTTTGAACTAATCAAGATATTAATTCATTCATTGAACATTAAATCATTAAAACATTGAAAATTGATTATATCATCCTTGAAGTTGGCTAATTTGATAAATTGGTAGAAGTATAGAAAAAACAAAGAAAGCAACTCCGCCCCCTAAAATAACAATCACTATCGGTTCAACAAGAGAAGCAATAGTTTTCAATTGGGTATCTAATTCCTCAGTAAAATATTTATCTAAAGATGCCAAAATTTGATCCAGTTTTCCTGTCTGTTCACCAACAAATATCATCTGGGATACAATTAAGGGAAAATGGGGATTTTTCCCCAGTGGGGAAGACATTGGAATGCCTCGTTCCACTTGATCAGAGATTGCCCGTAAATCTTCTTTATAGACTTTATTATTTATTGCCTCCCCTACAATTCCCAAGGCTTTAATAATGGGCACATTGGCAGCCACGAGCATTCCAAGAGTTTTAGTAAATTTTGCCATATAAATATATCTAGCAATTGTTCGGGTTATAGGAAAAGAAATTTGAAACTTGTGGAAATTATATTGTCCATCAGGTGAATTTAAATACCAGCGAACTAAAAATACCAAACCAATAACTACTATTATATAAAGCCACCAATAATTAATTAAAGACGTAGAAAAGGCAAAAAGAGCCCGAGTTGTCCAAGGAATTTGGGAGCCACTTTGTTCAAAAAGTTCCTTCAACTGTGGTAAAATCTTAACACTCATAATGATTGCACCGGCAATTAAGACAGTTAAAACAAAGGCAGGATATAAAAGGGCACTTCTGACTTTGCTCCAAAAAGAATATTCATCTTCATATTGTTTGGCTAAATCAGCCAGAACTTTCTCTAGTTCCCCTGACGCCTCACCCGATTGAACAATAGCAACAAAGGCTTTATCAAAAATTCGTGTGTGTTTAGAAATTGCTCGAGAAAAAGTAACACCCTCTTCAACATTAGCTAAAATTTGACCTAATGCCTCTTTAAGTATTGGCTTTCTGGTTTGGGTATACAAAATTGACATACAGTTATTTAATGGCAAACCAGCTCCCAGCATAGTGGCAAGTTGGCGGGTCATAAATGCCTTCTCGCGCAAATTTACCCGAGCAGGTAATTTCGATAGTAAGTTTACTTTTTGAACCATAATTTAGAATTTCTCCTTTTAATATACCATCATTTTAAATGCCTTCGGATCCATCACCCAAGTTAGGGCAACATCAATTGATATTTCACCTTTGGAAACCATTTCTGCTAAAACTTTATCTAAAGAAATCATCCCTTCAGAAGCACTAGTTTGGATGATATTGGGTAATTGATGGGTTTTGGCTTCTCGTATAAGGTTTCGTACAGCAGAATTAGCAATCATAATTTCACAACCAACAATTCTACCGCCGCTAATTTTAGGAAGCAATCTTTGAGACACTACTCCTAAAATAACATTGGCTAACTGCAATCTGACTTGTTGTTGTTGGTGAGGCGGGAAGACATCAACAATTCTATCAGTTGTCTGGGCTGCGGAGTTCGTGTGCAAAGTGGTAAAAACCAAATGGCCTGTTTCAGCAATAGTTAGTGCTGCCTCAATTGTTTCTAAATCGCGCATTTCTCCCACTAACACAACATTGGGATCTTCCCGGAGCGCCGAGCGGAGGGCCCTTGCAAAGGAATTGGTATCGCCGCCTAATTCCCGCTGATCAACTATACTTTTCTTATGCTCAAAAACATATTCAATCGGATCTTCAATGGTTATGACATGCTCGGAGCGATTAGTATTGATATGATCGATAAGGGCGGCCAATGTTGTTGATTTGCCATGACCAGTTGGTCCAGTAATAATCACCAACCCTTGAGAAACACTAGTAAATTTTTCCAAAATCGGCGGCAGCCCTAATTCAGCAATTGTCTTAATTTTTCTGGAAATCAATCTAAGCGATGCCGCCCAATTACTTTTCTGAAAATAAACATTTGTTCGAAAGCGAGTTTGTTGATAGCCAAAAGAAAAATCAATTTCTTTTCTGGTAGCAATTTTAGAAACTTGCTCCTGCGTCATGATGGATTTACATAATTTTTCGCAAATATCTGGAGTTAAAGCAGTTTCTTTGTCAATTGGCCCTAACATGCCGTCAATTCTTAAAGTTGGTGGGACACCAACAGTCAAATGGAGATCACTGGCATTTTTGACAATTGCTGCATCCAGATATTTTTTCATTGAGGCATCAAGTGTGGTTGGCTCCATATTCCCTCGCTTTGCTCGGTCAAACTTAAAACTTAAAAATCAAAACTTAAAACAATCACCGCCATTGCGGGATCCCGCTCTGCGGG
>CAYYXM010000013.1:0-11744 GCA_964475725.1 uncultured Candidatus Saccharibacteria bacterium
GCTGCCTTTGCCTCGCCGAGACCTGTTGGGACGTCGCCGGTACGTCACCGTCAATGTAGTACAAACCGCGCGAGGATGCCCGAACGCCTGCACCTTTTGTTCGGTTAGCACCGTTGCGGGCAGGCGCTACCGGTTTAGACCGGTCCTCGAGGTTATCGAGGAAATTCGAACACTCCAGGGCTGGGTCGGTTTCATTGATGACAACATCACATGCCACCCCTCACGAGCTAAGGAGTTGTTTGAGGCGCTGATCCCACTTGGAATCCGCTGGGTCGGCCAGGCAGACCTGAATATGGCCAAGGACCCGGAGTTGCTGAAGCTCGCCGCTCGCAGTGGTTGCCAAGGGATGTTCGTAGGTATCGAGTCGCTCTCTCAGGAGAACTTGCGGTATACTCACAAGAAACCGAACGTGGGTCTGGACATGGGTGCAGCTATCCGCACCATCCATAAGGCCGGGATTGAGATCATTGGCTCGTTCGTCCTCGGGTTGGATGGAGATGATCGCGGCACCTTCGCACCGACCGTGGAGTTTGCGCAGCGGCACAAACTGGCTGCGGCCCAGTTCGCAGTGCTCACACCTTTCCCAGGCACACAAATACGTAAGCAGCTCGAGAGCGAAGGCCGCATTCTGGACAACGACTGGTCACACTACACTATGAGCAACGTCGTCTTTTCCCCCAAGCAGATGACGGCTCAAGAGCTGCAGCGAGAGCAAAAGAATGTCTACCGCCGGTTTTACTCCTATCCATCCATCATCGCGCGCTGTCTCACTGTGCGCGGCAATCTACCGCTGAAACTGCTCATAAACTTGAGTTATCGAAACATTGGTCGCAAAAAGAGGTTAGCTAGGGGGCTTCCGACCCGCTGACCCTTGCCTCCACGCAGACTCGTCTGCATACTTTCCGGGGTCAATCCTTGGCAGACTGCCATTGTCAAGGATTGACCTTTTTTTATACTTAGATATTTTCTTTTGTATTTTCCATCTCCCGCCTCAATTTTTCTTTTTGTTTCTATCTTCATTCTACTAATTCCGTGCCTGTTTGAGAACCGTCCCCTCTGGTAGTTTCTTGACTAAGGGCAGCTTAAAGGGTAAAATTTTGTTAGAAAGGCAAAGGAGGGTAGTGAAGCAGAAGCTCTACTACCCCCAAAGGGAGGAAAAGCAGATGAAGAGACCCTGTGAGTATTCAGGGTGTACTGCCACCCTTTCCGAGTTTGTACCTTTACAAATTAAACTGTGCGGGCAACATCAGCGTCAACGTCGGCTATTGAAAGAACGCCTTGATTCTGAAAAACTTCCAGAAGAAGATATTCAATTTATTTTCTATCATCCTAGAGGATGTAATGCTAATCAGCTTGCACTTCGCCTGGGCATTTCTCTTTCTACACTTTCCGGATATCTTAAAAGGGGTGTAATAAGGGACGAAAAGAGGGAAAATCCTTCTGTTTGGCAAATTCCGGCCGAGGAGATAGAAAGAGCAATAATTCTTACACGAAACTGGATTACGGTTTGGAAAGCATCAAGAGATACGGGAGTAGAAAAAGCTACTCTTTTGACTTATGTCCGGAAGGGTTATTTTGGGCCTCATCAAGTCCATCTTTGTGGGGGTTTGGCGATTAGGAAAGAAGAACTGCCAGGGCTTTTAGAGAAATACGAGAAAATTAAAAGAGAGGTATGGTTAAACCAAAGGCACTGGCTTGGAAAATGTCTGAGAAAAGATGAAATTACGCCTCGTCAAATTTCTAAATTACTACAGATGACTATTAATGGAATATATTGGTGGAGACAAAAAGGATGGCTTCCTTCTGAAAGGAGAAAAGGACGAGTAGTTATAAATAAAAGTGATTTTGTAGAGTTTGCCCAAAGAGCAATTAATGAAGAATATCCTTTGCGTCCCCGCACAAAAGAAGCATTAGAGAAATTTATTCTTACCCAAAACCCGCCCTAGCTTCATGCCAAGGCGGGTTCTTTTGTTTGCCACGCGACCTGTCCGCCGAAAATTCATTGAAGTTGGAATCTTTACGCGAAGTAAAGCTTGCCCTGAGAGTATTGAAGGGCCTCAATTTATGGTGAGTTTATCGAACCATTTTTCCGGTGCTTAAAGTTTTATTAACCTTTCCTCAACCTCGGGGTAAATTTTGGTGATTGCTTTTTGGACCTGGATCTTTTAATTCGAAGATGAGATTCATCTTTTACATTTTTACGCTTACCAAGTACTAAAAAACTATTTTCTGGTTTTATTAATGGATGTTTTACTTTTCCCATTTTCCCCTCCGCTTCGAGAATTTCGCTTCAAGGCAGAAAGAAATTCCCGAAAGTCCCTTACTTTTTAAACCTATTTGCAGATTTCTTAGAGTAAGAATACTGCAAAAGGTTGAGAAGTGATGGGACGCTTAATTATTTTATTTCTTTAATTATATCGTATTTCCTCAATTAAATTTTCGGGGGTCTTGATTTTTCCAATGCTGGAAGAGTAATTCTATTGTAATTATTCTCATCTATCAATTTTGCCAAGGATCGATCGGGTAAAGATTTTTGAGACCTAAACTTTTTTTGCATTAATTTTAAAAATTCGATATATTCCTCAGCATCACCCGTATTAAATCCGTAATATTTTCTAATTTTAGTATCCCACATTACAAAAACCTTTGGTGCTTTTAAGTGCATAAGTTTTGGAGCACCCGTTTTTTCAATCCCTTTTATTTTAGCAAGTGCATTAAATATTCTTTTGATATCCTTGGAGTAACTATCAAAATTTATAGTTTTAAAATTTTCTTTTTGAATTTTTCTAAATAGGGGTTTTAAATTGTCTAAAGTTTTCTCAAATTGATCTACATTAAAACTTCTTATAGCATAGCGAAAACGGGCAAAATTCCATGTAGACAACATCAATAACATTGCTTCGGTTTCGAAGCCTTTGTCTATTAATTTTAAAAATCTAGAATATAGATCCCAACGTAATTGTTTTTTGGTAAACTGCTTTAATCGCATTTTTCTCCAAATTGTCTAAAGTGTAGCAGGAAAGGTGGAAGGGGACAAGGAAAATTTTTATCTTTTCTCAATTATTTTTTCGAGATTTTGTTTGGCTCAATTTTCCCAAATTTGATCCTGTGTATTTCGGTTATTCTTTATAAAGCCTACCATTCATTCGCCATTCTTTTTTAAGATCGTCTATACAACCTTGATGTAAACTAATTCCCTCCTCCTCAACCGAATAGTTTTGACCGAACACTTTATCTTTTCGTCTTTCAAAATGAGTAAAGTTGTCGTTTGAAAAATGAATTTTAAAACCGACTAGTCCTTCGTCATCGTCAACAATCAATTCAAAAACTTCGTAGTTCGGCCATTTATGGATCTTTTTGATTGTTTTAAAACTGAGTCTATATTCCTTATGTATCCGATAAAATGCACTATAAAAAGCAAAGCACCTTGCTAACTTTTCAGAGATTACAGATAAACTAATTTCTTCGCCCACTCCACCTTCGGCAATTCTAAAAACTTTATCTGTTAAGCAATAGTCCGAATGATAAAAGGCATTTCTTATCTTATCATCAAAAAATGTTTGGATCAGCTTAACTATTTTTTCCTTCCCCAACCTTAAGGGCTTGTTTATTTAAAAATTCAATTTTTGAATGAGGAGACGGCATTATCCAATGGAATGGATCTTTCTTTCTTTTCCTTATTAAATGGAAATAAGGCATAAACTTATACGGTTGACCATTAATGCATCTTATAAGATTCAGTAAAATGTCATACGGCGCAGACATTTCTATCGAATGACAGTAAATTAAAAGCCCTAGTCTAAATGATGTTTTATTGAGTTCCTTTTTACTGACTTTGCGCAGTAAATTACTATAATCATTTAAGGCTTCCTCACCTTCAACGTAAGGATCCCAATATCCCAACTCAAGACCAGAAACCCTTAAAATAGTACAAATAAAATTAAAACCTACTTTTTTGGCTGTTTTAGTAAAAAGTTCCTGTAGATATTTATAATATTCATTAAAATATTCTTGTTGTTTATCAATGGTTTTATATTTTTGGCTTATTTCACCCTCAACTTTCCACTCATTTCCTTAATTCCTCGGCGATTTTTATTTCGTGTTTTGTTGATTATATTTGGGATTTTCTTTTTTAATAATCTGTTCTTCGATTTTTTCTGCAATACCTTTATTTGCGACTTGTAGAGTTTGAAACTTTGTACCACCAGGTATTTTTTCTTTGGAAATATTTAAATGTTCTAATAATCTTTCTTGCCCTCGGTGTCTGCTAGCAATGCCGGTATATAAATTTTGGCCTAACGCACTTTTTATTTTATACACTATAGATTTGTCATCCGACATTCTATCAATATTTGATTTGTTAAAATTTTTAGTAGGACTAAATTTTTTCATTATGATCTTCTTTCTTAATATTTTCCTCACTTTTCTATAGAGATTTTTCTAGTTGTATTGGGTAATTCCTGATTTACTAACAAATTAATCTTTATTTTTATTCTAAACCATCTAACTGATCATACCAATCTTTAAAATACAACATGAATCGGTTGATATCTTTTGGCTTTAATGGAGTCGAATGAGCAATATTATTTCTGGAAAAATACAACTCATCCAATTTCTGGGTTAGCCAATTTAAACCGCCGGTGAGACCAGTGAAAAGCGGAGAAAAAACGGCAGTATTTGCTTTAAGGATATTACTCAAGTCGTCAAAATCCGTATAAAAGATAGGATCGATGCCCCGGCTCCCATGCCACTTGTTCATCTGTTCTTTCTGGATTCTATGATTAATACGATCTTTGATTTTATTACTTATTTTGGTCTCCCACCAATTGGTACCATATTTTTTAATTAATGTTGTTCTAATAAAATCTCTGACAGAATTTTCGAAAAGAAAAAGGACCGGATAAATTTCTGCATTATGACGGGCCTCATCTATAATTGATTGGCTCAAAAAGGAGGATCTCGGTTTAATTTGAAGTTCTTGAATGCGGAGCATCTTCTCAATTTTCTTTGTTCCTCGCTCTATAATATTCTTGTGTAATCTATTCGAATATCCTATTTCTCGGATCTCATCTTGAATCCCCGGATTTAATGTCAGACGATATGTCTCTGCTCCGATGCCACATAAAGTAAGCCAATGCACAAAATAAGCCTCTGAAGAGACTTGATGTTTTGTGGCCTTTTTCCTTATTTGCTCACGGGTATATTTTTCAGTTTTTCTAAGTTTTTGGGATAGCTTATGTAATAAATCTGGATCAAGTCTTATTTTACCCATTTTATTTCTTTCGTCTTTTGCGACTGATGAGTTCTCGAACACTCGGGACGGGTGCATCCAGGATGGCTGCAATTTCTTTATAATCGAGGTCAAATTTTGCTAAAAAGTTTGCTAAATCTCCTGTGCCACGCTTTCGTTTCTCACTAAAATCTGTGTCATTAAGCAGAGTGCGCGATGTTAAAGAAATCAAAACATCCATTTTCCTCGAGATTTTTTCTAAAAGTTTTAATTCTTGGTCAATCATGAGTTTCCTTTTTTGAGGGTTTAATGCCTTTTATAAGACGATTGATTCTATTCATATCGCCACGCACTAACTCCTGTACTTTCTGTTGGCTGACGCCACTTTGCCCGAGAGTTACTATTAATAAATCGCGTAGCAGAGATACTATAGTGCCGAGTTTTCCGGCCACAAGTGCTTCTGGTGTTTTTGTTTTCTTAGAAAATTGGGGCATATTTTACTCCTTCTCCGCTTTAGGCTTTTTAATAAAACTTAATTCTTTGTTGATAAAACGCGGCTTTCGATTCAAAATCCCTGCGATATCGACAGGACGAACCCCCAAATCATTAAGTAAGCCAATCTGCTCTCTTAATGAAAGTTCTTTGCCACCTTTATCCAGCGATTTGAGCTGTATAGCAATCATTACCCTCATATTTTTGTTGATAGTTTCCAACTGTTGAGTGTCCATAATTTCTCCTTTATTTAAGTAATCTATCTAAATTGTAAACTATTAAAACAATCTTGTCAAGAGCCAAGTCAAATAGATACCTACTATTGTTGATATTATAACTGAGAACTAAATATCTTTTGCCAAACCTGATGGAGAATTTGAGACTTGAGTTTTTGATCAAGAATTGAGCCAAGGTAATTATCGATTATTTGATCAATTCCAGACTTCAATTTTTCAAATTCTGGCGTGATTTTCTCTAAATATTGTTCGTCTTTTGGTATTTTGATAGAATCAATTCCAATATCCACCCAGACCTTTAAATAATGAGTTTCTGCTTCCGACCGGCAATCAATATGATTGGAACCAGAAATAATACGCCAACCAAATAATCCTTGATTGATTTTACTTAAACCTTTTGATGCGGGTAATTTCATAGCCACTAAATCCTGGCGGCTCAGAATTTTCTCTTTGTAAAATTGTCTCAAAGTATTTTCGCCAATTTTTTCCACAATCGCATTAACTAAAGAATCAATATCCAATCCTTTTTTTGTCTTTTTTCTTTTGCCAAAACTTTTCGCTTTCTCGATTCTTGATTTGACTAAATCTATTACCCCACGATAAACCTCTAGTTGTTCTTCTTCGGCCAGTCCTAAAATCTCACCCATTACTATTTTATCAAGTTCCCGACGGTCTGATTTTACATTCTTAAGTTTAACATCCTGTGACGTGTTTGACCCTATTTCTTCGAAAATAGTTTTTATATCCCTGCTTAAAATATTCTGTGATATTTCTGCGATTTGAGATGAAAATTCTTGCAGTTCGAGCAGGGAGAAAACTGGTAATGGTTTGATTTCCGGACCGTAGATAAGTAAAACGCCTTCACCCATCGACGTTCGGCCATATAATTCGATCAAGAAGCTGTAGAGTGTTGAATTAAGAATGGAATTTAATACTTGTGAATATTCCCGTTGGAAAGGATTGATTACGAAAAAAGTATCTCCAACAAGAACATTTTTAGAGTTGAGAATGAAGCCAAAATCGCAGTCAACAAACCTCCGAGATAGAATGGGGGCGGTTATCTCTTCTAAGTCGTACCACCTCCGGCGACTAGCACAGGTTGGTCTTTGATGGAAACCTTTTCTTTCGCCCTGTAAAATATATTTCAAAACATTTGTTCCTTTTAAATGTTCTTTATCTTTATGAATCATCAAAACTCTGTATTTTAGATCTTGAACATTCACAATAATCGATCGGCATTCACGAGGGCTTTTAATGACATGATTGGGTATCCAGTTCCCCCTCCCGTCTTGATGCATCCAAAATTCCTTTTCGATCTTGTGGCGTTTTATTTCTTCCTCCGTTAAATAGAAAAATTCATTGGCGCCGGTGGTAAAACCGCGGCGGACATCAGCAATTTGTTTTAATGGCATTAATTTATTTTTCCCTTTTTCTAGAATTTTAAAGAAAATTTCTGACGCCCGAATATATTTACCCCACTTTGAACCGACATATTTTTTATTTTCTGTATCCCAGCCCTCTTCCCAAAGTTCGGATTGTTTCTTGGGATAGATCCTTAGATCTTCATTTTGATAAAATTCGTCATGGGCAAGAATTGTTCTAATCAAATTGTCAATTGATCTTAACCGCTCAATTTGTTTTTCCCAGATATCTTGTGCTGGTGGGATAAAATTCCTCAAAGGTTTTTGAAGATAGACAAAACGGACTAAATTATTTTCTCTTTCTTCTCTAAATTCAGAACCAGTAGCCTTTTCTAAAATTACTATACAAGTATTTATATCAGCGTCCTCAAACCAACGTTCTACTTTTGATTCAATAATTGCCACTATTTTATAATTTTTTAGGAAGAATTCTTGAAGTCCAGCGCCGTACTCAACATCGAGCCAGGCATTGGAAACTATGAACCCGAAGCGACCTTTATTTTTTAAGAACTTCGTACCATGAACGAAAAAGTAGGCATAAATTCCGGCTCGGCGAGAGATAGTAGCAATTTTGCGGCCGCTATAGTTTAAAGCCTTATTAATTAAACTTCCTTTATAATCGACCTCATCTGCTGCCTCTGATATTTCTTCTTGACGGGTATAGGGCGGGTTGCCAACAATACAATCAAACCATCTCGGATATTCAATATTTCGCTCGTTAATGCCTAGTGTTTTTGCTCGAATTAAACGATAATTTTCCGGCAATCTAATCCCTGTTTCTGGACTAGTTTCTAAATCGAAAAAATCTTTCTGAAGGATATTAGGGTAATTTTTGTCGGTCTCCAAACCATTAATTGCCAAATTAATAGTAGCTAAAGTAGCCGGAAACTTTGCAATGTCATCGCCCCAGAGATCATCAAGAATTTTTTCATGAGATAAATTTTGATTTATTAATTTTTTGTGTTGATAGGCGCGTACGAGAAAAGTCCCAGCCCCACAAGAAGGATCAAATACTTTATCTTCTTCATGTTTAAGGCAAAACTTGATAATTAAATCAACAATATCAGGATTAGTAAAATATTGACCTAACTTATGCCGTTCGCTAGGAGGAATTAACCGTTCAAATATTCTTCCTATAATATCAAAGCCAAGGGTGGAAAAATCATATTTTTGAAGGATATTGGCTAAATCTTTTATTTCCTCTACAACCTCTCGACTGTCTGGAAATGCTAATTGATCAATAAAATCTGTGGTATAAATGGTTTCATAATCAATTTTAAGTACCTGATCAAAATATCCTTGTAAAATGCTGCGGAGTAAACCACTCTTGGTAACATCTTCTGGAATTTTTAATTTATCTAATTTATCAGGCCTTTTCCTCTGTAAGGCATTATAAAAAAGAATTTTATTGACCAAAAGGTAGGCAGTTTGCCGGGCTGCTCTATCATAATCTTCTTCATTTTCTATAAAAAAACTCCAGCCTTGACTATTGAACCATTCAGATAGAGATTTGCAAAATTTATCATCTTTATGGGCTTGATCGTAAATTAAATTCCGATAATAGTAAGCTAGTTTCTGAATTTTCTCTTGGAGGCGCCATATAAGAAGCTCATCAATTGCATGTTGCGGTTCTGCTTTTTCGCCTGTAGAGATTTGATAAAGTTCTACTAGAAATTGATTGAGACCGTTGATAATGGTGTTTTTGTATTGTTGATCTTCAATAAGGTCTATGTCAGTAATATCAGAAAGATGAAATTTGGCTACCATTTGTTCTTCTTCGGGTTTTTGGGCATTAACTTTTTCTGTATTCCAAAGAATAAGTTTGCGGAAATTTGAAGTTACAAAGTATTTGGCGTTCCTTTTATTTGCTTTGTCCCTGGCATCATTTTTCAATTCTTCATCGAAAGGATCAAAATAAGGAAGTTTGAATTCCATTCCGCAGAGAACGTCTCTACTGCGTCTAGTTTTATAAATAATTGTGTCTGGATATTTTCCGGCCGCTTTTGTTTCAACATTAGGAAGTCCTAGATCAATATTTTCCTGCTCTATTATATTTCTCATCCAGTGCATTAAAATAGATACACAAGATCTTTCAGTTTTATGATCATAAATCTCGAACGGACTAGAAATTCGAGTTTTTGTATTTGTAGTAATTTTACCTAATTTTTTGCTTTTCATAATCTTTTATAATATCTTTAACAATTCTTCTAGCTATTTCGAAAGTTGCAGCGATACGAATAATTTTGACATCGCCTAAACCTTTTATTTCTAATAATTGATTTATTGGTTGATTTGCTAACCCCTTAAAAGAACGATACTTATCAAGAATATCTTTTGCAACTTGCTCGGCAGTTCTTCCCTTAATCCCTGTTGATATTAGAATTGCTAATAATTCAACATCTGTTAGTTTATCGGCACCTTTTTCTCTTAATTTACCGCCAGGATGTTTCCATATTTGAGTTTTTTCTTTCCCCATACTTTCGCCTTTTGTTCAATGTTTTAATACATTGTGATTGAGTGATACGATTGTGACTCAATTGTGATTTATAGTAAACGGGTGATTGAGTGACTGAGTGATTGGGTGATTTACCCCCTCTTGACCCCGTAAAATTCCTTACCGCAAAACCTACTACGTAGTGTTATTGCTGTGCGTCGTCACGGGGTCTGCGCCCCGTATATAAACTCGGCATGGAACAGGGATGGATAATCCGAGTGGAATATCCGAGTTTATTGTACGGGGCTTGACAAATTTATTATGATTTGCTATAATGGAATTACTAAACATTGAGGAGATTCTATATGAGTCTCCTCATTTTTATTGCTTATACTTCAGGATTTCCCTTAAATAATTAAAGTCCCTAAAATCGCTACCTGCTAATTGTTTTATTTCCCGAGCCGTTCTTTCGCCTCTGGCTAGAATCTTTACATCTCGTCCATGATCTTTTAAATATTTTAATACGGGCGTAAAATCGCCATCGCCGGTAAGAGCAATCAAGCCCGAATACTGCTCCATATATCTCATCATGTCAAATGTCATATCAACATCACAATTGGCCTTCTTAACTGGCTTGGCATTTTCATTTATAAAAATCTTGACTGGTTTAATCCTTATTTTGTAACCAAACTTTTCAAGATAAAGGTAAAATTTAATACGTTGGATATTTCGATCAATTAGAACGATATCTCCTTCAGAAATCTCTGGTTCTTTTAATCTTTTCTTCAGATAATCTAATAATTTTTTTAAATCTATTGGTTTTTTATCAAGTACCGAGTACTCGAAACCAAATGTTTCAATGCCACCATAATAGAACGCACTACTTACATTATATTTATCTTTCAGATAATTCAGTAATTTTTTATAATCAATTTTCCAACCCAAACTTTTTTCGCCACCATAAAATAGGTTGGAAGCATCAATAAAGGCATAAATTGGTTTATTTCTTTTCATATTCCTCATCTTTCCCCTTTTGTTCGGTATAATTTTACTGTAATTCAATTTCCATAGTGATACATAGTGATTAAGTGATTTATCAGATTATCAGATGATTAGATGAATGGAGGAATGGAGGAATGGAGGAATGGAGGATTACGGTTTCCATAATTTTTGCTGGGGATTATCGGAGGCAATTTTTTGTTCAACAATTCGGAAATATTTTTCGGCGACAATAGCTGATTGTTTGGCCTCTGTTTCGCTTACTGAGGCAACATCGTAAAGTAATTTATTTCTTTTTTGTCTCATCCTATCGTAAGTTGCGGTAATCTTAGAAAATCTATCCTTTAATACATATTTGGCATAATTGACTAATGTTTTGTGATGCCCGAGTTGTATTTTGGGACGAAAACCTCGAGATAACATTAAAGCTAGCGTTGTCTTAAGCATTGATTCATAAGCAAGAGTAAAACAGGCTTCTGGGTCGGTTTTCAATGTGGTTTTGGCCGACTGAATTGTCTTGTAAGCTTTTTGTAAAATTTTGTTGATTTGTCCAAAATTAACCGGCTGCTTTTTGACATAAGAAAAATCAAAGTCCATCCTCTCCTCCTTTAATAAAAACTTTGGGATTTTTCAATAAATCTAAAATATAAGGATCTTTTGCCTTTTTGCGTCTTTGATATTCAACTGCTGTTAAAAAATCTGCATTAAATTCACGACCCAACATATTTTCAAACTCAAGAAGTTTTTCATTTATTTTTTCATAAAAACTACTATCTTTTTGGACTAAAACAAAAATATCAATATCACTTGATGGATCAAATTCGCCCTTGGCATAAGAACCGTAAAGGAATGAAGTGAGGATATTTTTTTCTTTGGCAAAGACGGGCTTTATAAGTTCTTGAATGCCGATTGTTTTTATAATCAAATCCTTA
>CAYYXM010000014.1:0-11221 GCA_964475725.1 uncultured Candidatus Saccharibacteria bacterium
GCGAAGCGAGGACGAACGATTAATGCTTTAATACTAACGCAGTGTTTATTACTTTCTTACTAACAAACAAAAGTAGTAGAGTAGTAAAAGCAAGCAAAGAGGAAGATGGCCAAGAGCCAACTTAATCAACCAGCAACTCAAAAACATCTCAAAGAACTTGAGGGAAGATTAAAAGATAAATTAAACGAAGTAGAAAATAAATTACATCTAGAAATTGTATCAACTGCTCAATCATTAAGAAATGAAATTGCCACCGGAGATAGACTTCTAAGAGATGAGATCGCCGCCGGCGATAAATCATTGAGAGATGAATTAAAAGCCGAAATTGCCACCGGCGATAAACTTCTAAGAGATAAAATTACAGAAAAATTTGCCACTAAAGAAGAACTTATTAAATTTAAAGATGAGATTTTAAATGCAATTGACAAAGTGGCAACAATGATTAAAGATTTAGCTGATGAACAGGCTTCAAATTTGAATAGATTTGATAGAATAGAAGGGGAGATAGTTCAGATTAAAGAAAAAATGCAAATAGCATAGGAGGTGAACAAAATGGAGGAAAATCCAAAAACAAGGGTTTTAATCATTGACGATGACCAAACATTGTGTGAAATGTATGCTGAGCGGTTGCGCACTGAAGAGTTTGATGTGGCGACTTCATTCAATGGCGAAGAAGGATTGGCCAGGGCAGTTGATTATGCTCCCCAGGTGATACTGCTTGATTTAATGATGCCCAAAGTCAATGGTTTTGATGTTTTGGATATACTAAAATCCACGCCTGAAACAAAAAATATACCCGTTATTATTCTCACTGCCTTAATTCAGGAAGAGAACAAACAGCGGGGACTGAAAGCCGGGGCGGATGATTTTATTGTCAAATCCGAAACCATGCCGGGAGAGGTGATAACAAAGATTAAGGCAGTGATTGAAAAAGGGAAACAGGCCAAAGAGGAAGAAGCAAAGGGGTAATTTCTAATTAACCTAATGATTAATTTTTCAATGACTAATGAATTTGTTAATTTTTAAATGTTTTAAACATTAAATCATTTTGACATTGATTGAACATTAGATAATTAGTCATTAAGAAATTTAAAATTATATCTTCTCCATTATCGGGAGTCCCAGGGTTTCCAAAACATCCTTGAGGACATTATAGAAAATTTGAACTAAACAGGCGCGGAACATTTTTTCATCCGCGTTTTTTGTTTTGTAAATAAGAGGGGTGGATTCGTAGAAATTGGTAAAGACCTGGGATAGCTCAAAGGCATATTGGCAGAGGGTGGCAGGAGAAAGATTTTGGCTGGCATCATTTAAGACATCCGGCCAACGGGCAAGTTGGAAGATGAGATTTTGCTCAGAGTCGGTTATATTCTGCGGGAAATTAACTTTTAGTAATTCGTTAGAATTTCGTCGCTTGAGCGAATATTTTTCACTTTTTCCGCCAACTGGCGGATTTAATTTTTCTAAGATATGCAGCGCCCTTACCAGCGCATATTCTAAATAAACACCAGTATTGCCATCAGTTTGCAGGGCTTGGTCGAAGTCAAAAGTAATAAGATTATTTTTATCAAATTTTAAAAGATAATATTTGACAGCAGAAGAAGCTAGTTGTTTATTTTTAGTCAGTTTTTCCGCCTCATCAATTAAATCATCGGCCTTAACCCCTATGCCTAATCGTCCGGACATTTGGATAATCCGCCCTCCGCCAGCTGGCGGAGCGGATTTGCCCTGTTTAGTTTTAGTCAGCTTTTGGGCGGCAGAAGGGGAAAGAGCCACGACT
Organism: uncultured Candidatus Saccharibacteria bacterium; assembly: GCA_964475725.1. GTDB lineage: Bacteria > Patescibacteriota > UBA1384 > CAYYXM01 > CAYYXM01 > CAYYXM01. The sequence goes on from CAYYXM010000014.1 coordinate 1,781, forward strand.
TGATAGGAATAATGGATGAGATTTTGGGCTTGTTTTTTATAATCCAATTGCTGGAGAGCTTTTTTCAGAATATTTTGCAAATAATCTTGGCGGGCATCAATAACATTGATGATTTTTTCGGCCTGGCCAAAAGATTTTTCCTCACCGGATTCGCTTTGTCGCCAAAGAGGCTGATTATTTTCTTGCATTGCTTGACGTACGTACGTAAATTTAGGTCCTGCAAGGCCAAATTTGGCGCTGGAGAGCGTATAGGCAATGTCTTTGGCTGTATATGTCAGCGTGCCATCACTTTTAACTAAAACCTTGTCATCGCGCTCATCTTTGCCCGGCAAAATCCAACAATCTTTATTTCCGAGCGTAATACCCTGTTCTTTAGAACGGGGATGCAAGCTTCTTTCAGCGAGGAAAGAGATACCGTGGGCTTTAGCCCACGGAGTGTCATTTTTACCCGAGGTTTCTTTTTTGATAACATTTTTTTCTTTTAACAATTTAAAAGCTTCATTCCATAGACCCAATTTCAAAATAACTGATTCAAAAGTCAAAACATCATAGAAAATGCCAAGCCGGCTCATGGTTTTTAAGTGGGCAGTAACTATTTTTTGAGATAGTTCCTTTGCCTTTGTCGTCCAGGGTTCTTTACCTTCTTCAATAGCTTTAAATATTTCCTGCCGTTTTTTTAATAAATCTGGCTTTTTCTCATATTCCTGTTGTATCTGGGCATACAAATCCCAACACAAGTAATCGAAACGATTACTGGCTACTGGCTTATGGCTTATAGCGTATTGATCCAAGGCCAAAACAACATCTGCTACCTGGACGCCAGTATCATCAATATAGTTTTGTATCTCAACCTCTGTTCCAGTTTTTTTCAAAATCCGCCCCAGCGCATCACCGAGACAAGCATTTCTTAGATGGCCAACATGAGCAGCTTTGTTGGGATTAATATTGGTATGTTCGATCACAATCTTGTGACCCGGAGTCCTTTGATAGACGGAGGGTGACAATATTAATTGATAAAGTTTAGCAAAATCAAAATGAAAATTTATATAACCTGGCGCTGAATAGCTAACATCTTTAATAAAATCCGGTTTATCTTTTATAATTTTTTCTAAAATTTCTTTGCCGATAATATCTGGCTTTCCGTCAGCCGGCGGAGCAGCTTTTTTTGCCAAAACCAAAGGCAAAGCAGAGGAAAGATCTCCTAATTTTTTATCCGGGGGAATATTAAAATCAACCGGCGTATCCGGGTAATGTTTTAAAAGCCAATTGCGAAGAGTTTTTAGAACCATTTGGTTATATCATAGCGAGAAATAAGGAAGAGAACAAGATGTAAAATCTAAAATCCTAAGCTCCAATGTCAAATAAAATCCAAAATCCAAAAAAATTTGACATTTAGGCATTTAAGAACCTGCCTTCGGCAGAACCTTGAATCTTCACATTGTTCAGATTTAAGCATTGATTTGTCATTTGGATTTTGTCATTGAGATTTTAAAATGGCACAAAGGGATTATCTCGCCCATAGCCAGGCTCTTGGGGCGAAACAGGTGTGGAGTACAAATTTTTCTTCTTTAAATCCTCAAGTTTGTTAAAGTTTATATCTAAATTTTCTAAATTTTCCAAGATGCTAACCTGTTTTTTATAGAAGATCATGCCGTCAGCCCGGACTGTTATTTCATCATCACCTGTTGTTTTAACTTGAATTGATTGGAGGACGAAAAATCGTCTAATGCCTTCCCAGGTTTTTAAGAAATTCATAAATGAGGGGAAATTGCCTTTAAAGGTAAAAGAAAAGCCAGTTTGCGCAGTTCCAGGTAATCCTCCTACCTTTGGCGTAGGGGTAGAAGTTGTTGTAGAGGAGATAGTAGTTGTGGCACCAGCTGTTGCTGATTCTTCATTTTCCGTTGTTTGCTTTGCAGTTGCTTTAACCGCACCTGTAATTTTCATAATATCGCCTGCCACGCCATTGTCCTGAAAAACTTTTTCTGTCTCAACAATAAATGGTCCTTCTTTTTGGCTATCTGGTAGATAGTCAGAGACAATTTGGGTCATTTCTGACAACTGCTCAGAGCGTTGTTCTAAAGATGTAATTTTTTCAACTCTTCCAGTTAGATCAGCAATATCACGTTTGGATTGCTGGAGATCTTTGACGGTTTTCACAAGTTGTTTGCCCTGCGGTATAACAACCAACCAAATTACTCCAATCGTAACTAAGATAAAACCAGCAATAATAATAAAAAAGGAAGAAGAATATTTTTTCACGGTATTTTCTCTATTTGACCATTAATGGTGAAATTAACTTTATCCTCAGAAAGATTGGACGATTCAAAAGTCATTTCCTTAAAGTAGGGCGAAGCATCAAATTTCTCCATCAATTTTACAACCTCTCGCCGGGATGCTGCATAACCCTGAATTTTGACCGGTGGCTTGGATTGAGGATTGATGGTAAAATCAGTAATTTGTAAAGCGCTGGGGGTGGCTTTGATTGTTTCGTCTAAAAAGACAGAGAATTTATTTTGCACCTGGGCGGCTTTTATAACCTGTAGCCGGTCATTAATTAAATAGGCCTGCGAAACTATATCTTTTTTCTGATCAATGGCATTTTGAAGCCAGTTTATTTCGCTTTGATTAGCTTGGAGAGAAACATGCAAGGTCATTCGGCTAAAAAATAGAACAGCAGTTAAAATGAAAAGCAAGACAATCCAAGAACCACCCAAAGAAATGGCAGTCATATTTAATTGAATTTGCTTCTTTTTATTCTTTAATTCTGGCGGTAAAAGATTTATTACACTCACTTGTCTCCTTTATTTACCCTCTCCCAAATTGGCACCAATAGCTACTGACAAAATGCGGGCTTGGACAGGTGTACAAATTTTCTCAGCCCCGGGCAGAAGTTTCTCTAAAGGATTGCCGAGCAATGTTTTAAGGCCTGTTTGACGGGAGAAATAAGCACAGACACCGCTTAAATTGGCTCCGCCGCCTGCAAGATAGATTTGAGATACTTTTTCCCTCTGGCCCAATCGTGCCTGATAATATTTGATTAAATGATTGATTTCATCGGCAATCGGCCCCAATTTTTCAATACTGTGTAAAGAGGCGGATGGGGCTTCAATTTTTTCCAATTTCTGCTCAATTTCTTTTTTTACTTTTTCATGTTCCATCTCAACTTTTTCTACAACTTCCTGAGCGCCAGTGGAAATGGTACCAGTTAATTTTAATTGAGATTTTTCAAAGATGGCTACGCCAGTTGAGATGCTGCCGATATCCAAAACTGCTACTGTTTCTTGCAGATTTGGCGGTATAATCGCCCGGGCAGCAGAAATCGGCTTGGTTTCTAAAGACACCATCTCCAAACCAGCCAATCTTAAAAATTCAATATAGTCGTCAACTAAGCGTTTAGGCGCAGCAATCACCAAAACTTCATAGCCATCTTTTGTTGTTTGGGTGATGTGCCAATCAAGATAAACTTCTTCAATCGGTACGGGCAAGAAGTCCGAGGCCTCGTAAGGTATAGTTTTTTCTAAATCCTTTGGTTTCAAAAGCGGCAAATTAATTGTTTTGGTAAAAACAAAGGATTCAGGCAGGGCACTGGCAACGCATTTGGCCCGGATAGCATGGGGTTTGGCTTGCCTCATTGTTTTCTGCAGATATTCGGCTAATTTTTTCTTTTCTTTAATCCCATTTTTCTGAATAGAATAAGGAGGGCAAGGTGCCTCTGCCCAAGAAATTAGACGATAACCCTTTTTGCCGACTTTATCTAAATAGGCAATTTTTATCGTTTGATAGCCGATATCTAAACCAAAAGTTGGTTTTTTTATGGAAACAAAATTTTCTAACAATACCCCTCCACGTATAATTTTACCAGATATGTTTAGAAATTAGAAATTAGAAATTGAAAATTATATTTATGGTATCTCCCGCCAGGTGCCAGGCATTATTGTATATGTACCACCAGGCCCCGAAGAAAAAATGGCACTGGCTAATCCCTCTTCATAAATAATGTCGCCATTGCCAGAAAGATTTAATCCCTTGCCAGTAATAGCCGCTAATTTGCCAGAGCCAGAGATTGTCATGCCGCCGTTATAAGCATAGTAGGCGCCAGAACCAGAGGCAGTGCCGGAATAAGATATTGCTGGCACATCAGGCGAAGTAGATAAAAAGAGCAAATATCCTCCTTGGGCCGTGCGGTTGAAAGTATATTGGCCGGAAATATTAATATGGCCGTCTGCGATGATAATGGTGCCATTGGCGCCAAATTTTGGATCAACGGTAAAAGTGCCTTTACCAGAAAGGTTGATATCACCATGGATCCAAATCGGGCCGGTAATATTAATCGTACATTCCTGAGAAAGTTGAAATCGGCCGGTTATTTCCAGGGGACCTAACGATACACTGCCGGGATTAGTTAAATCACCTTGATGGGTCCCGCCTTTTTTAGCTTCATTTTTCCAAAAATCAATATTAACTACTGGTAAAGGTTGAGACTGGACATGCTCTTGGATTTGACCGGTAATCTGGCCTGGTTTTTGTTGAGAAATTGTTCCTACAGCAAAAGCATCACCTTCAACTTTGGCGCTGGAACTGTTGACATCGATGTTAGCATTGGAAAAAAGATTACCCTTAACATTAGAATTGCCGCCAACTGTTATGCCCATGCTTCCGGATTGGATGGCATAATGGAAAGAAACAGATTCTTCATTGGGCGTCGCCGCAACCATCACCCGGACAGTTTTCGTCGCAATTGGATTAGTTTTGGTCGGGACATAAGCTGTCGCTGTGACTTCTTTTTTATTTGGGTCAGCCAAAGCAATAACTGTTACCTCAAACTGGCCAGTATTTAAACTGACAGGAGCAGAAGTACCCGTATAATTTGGATTAGCGTTAATTTGTTTGATTGTTTGATCAATACCTGCTTCAGCTAAAGTTAGGGCCTGGTTGGTTTTTAAATTTTGGCTGGCGAAAAAGTAATTGCCACTCATAAGAGAAAGCATTGCTCCGGTTATCAAAAGTCCAATACCAATCAAGGCCAAAACCAAGACCATTATTTGGCCATTTTGCCTACCGATTTCTAATTGTTGCTTGATCGACAAAATTCACCTCGCTCGTTTTCCCCTTAGTTGTTTTTTGCAAGGTTAAATTAATTTTTACTAGAACTGCCTGTGTTATATCGCTGGTTTGGGCTCCGGCTGAAGTGTAATAAGAGAAGGCAAAACTGGTTAAATCCGAGAGAATATCTTTAGAGAAACTGGCTCTAATACTTTGGTTATCAGGAAAGGAAATTTCTGTTAAGATGCCAGTATATTCATTGTACTGATAGACGACATAATCATAAATTCCGGCAATTGGTGCAATATTGGCATCCAGCGAGGGTATTCTTAATACTATTGTATCAGAACTAGTTTCATAGAACGTGCCAGCCAGCGTGGCAGAGGTTTCAATAGAACTAGCAGAACGGATGTCCCCCATAGCATTGGCCACACCTTGTCGAGCGGTTAATTGCAGATTGGCATGGGTTGTTTCAATATCAGATACCCGTTTTGTTGTGGCAAAAAAAGCAGCGGTGATTGAGGAAATTAAACTAAAAACAGCCAAAACGACAATCATTTCCATTAAAGTTATGCCGCGATTTCTTTTAGTCATTGAGCCCCCCTTGACTGATTAACGTTTCAAGATAAATTGTTTTAGTACCACTTCCTTCCTTCCAAGAAATTGTTACAGATGCCCGTTTTATGCCAGTAGAATAGTCAGTTATGGTCAAAGTGGCGCTATGTTGTAAAAGTTGGTCTAACCCCTCAACTTGTCCAATAAAAGGGCCATTGGTTTGGTTAGTTAGAGAGGAGGAGGGCTTAGAGCGGACAATTTCCAGTTCCTGTTCGGCAGCTTGTTGGGCGATGGTTAGATGTTTTGCCCGGATTGACATTTTCACACCCAATGCCAGGGCTGAATAAATACCAAGCATAGCTAAAGTTATAACAGCAATCACTATAACTATTTCTATTAAAGTCATACCTTTTTTCCGCCATCCGCTCCGCCGGCTGGCGGATGGCGGAGCAGGAGATTTTTTCTTTTTCATTACATTCATCAAATTATAAATTTTTTCCAATCTTGTAATTTGCTTCACATTACGCTCATCAAATTATAGATAGGCATTAAAACACTGGCAATGACAAAAGCTACGCCTGCTCCAACAATCAAAATCATAATTGGTTCAATAAGGGTGGTGAGATTGTGAGTGACAACATCAACTTCCCGGTCAAAAAAATCAGCAAGATTTGTCAAGGCATAATCTAAATTACCCGATTGCTCCCCGACAGAAACTAGATTAGTTACCATAGTAGGGAAAAGCGGGGATTCCTTCAAAGCTGCCGAAAGTTGATAGCCGGATTCAACTTTCCGCGCTATTTCCACAAGATTCTGTGTATAATAGCGATTACCAATGACATCCTGTAAGGTTTTTAGGGTTTGTAAAAGTGGCAGGCCAGCGGCAATCAATGTTGCAGTTGTTCGGGCAAAACGAGCCATATAGAGTTTTTTAAAAAGAGAGCCAAAAAGAGGAATTCTAATTTTAACTTTATCCCACCATATGGCACCAGCCATACTTTTGACAAAGAATCGCCAGCCGATAATTGCTCCAATGATAGCAATCAAAAGTAGCCACCAATAATTTTTCAAAAATATAGAAAGAGCTATAAGAAATCGGGTTGCCCAAGGCAGTTTGCCACCCATTTCCTCAAAGATATTTTTAAGCTGTGGTATAACAAAGATTAAAATCAGAACTACAACAAGAGCCAGCGTAGCCAAAATAAAGGCAGGGTAGATCATCGCACCGCGTACTCGAAGGATAAGGGCATAATCTTTATCCAATTGATCGGCTAAACGCATAAAAGTTTCATCTAATTTACCCGCCTGCTCGCCAGATTTGGCAACGGAAATGTATAAAGGCTCAAAAACAGAAGGATGTTTAGAAAGAGCCATTGAGAGGGGATCGCCGCCTCGAATATCGGTGGCAATTTTGGCAATAATTTGGGCAAAGTGTTTGTTGGTTGTTTGCTCCCGCAGGGATTCCATGGCTTTGACTAATGGCAGACCAGAACGGATCATAATTGCCAGTTCCCGCGTGAAAATAATTTTTTCCTTTAGAGAAATTCTTCTTTTGAAAAAAGAAAGTAGATCAGTTTTGCTTCTAACTCGTAGTTCTAAAATAAGAAGATTGCGGCGCCGCAGATTGCCAATTGCTTCATTCTGGCTGGCGGCCTCAACATCTCCCTTGAAAATTTGGCCATCCGGGGACTTTGCTCTGTAGATAAAATATGCCACGTTCCCTCGCTATGCTCGGTCAAACTTAAAACTCAAATCTTAAAACTTAAATCAACAGCGTAAAAGAGAAAAGATTCTTTTTTGTTTGAAGAACCTGTCGCCTTTGGCGACAGAACCTTGATTCCTTCGGAATGAACTTGTTCTTTTACCTTTTGCCTTTTAACTTTTAACATTTCTTCAGTCCTTTGTTACTCGCCAAACTTCTTCCAGTGTTGTTACGCCCTGCAGGGCTTTTAAAATGCCATCTTGTTGCATAGTGATCATCCCTTCTTTAATTGCTTGAGCAGCTAAATCAGATGCCGAGGTTTTGCGCAAAACAAAAGGTTGAATCGTTTCTGTTACTCCAAAGATTTCAAAGATGCCAATCCGTCCTTTATAGCCACTTTTTTGACATAAACCACAGCCCTCGCCTTTGTAAAGGGTAAATTTAGAGGGGATAAGTTCCCTATGGGTGGATTCTAAGTTAGCCATTTCTTTTTTAATTGTTTCAATTTCTTCTGGTGGTGGCTGATAGGCCTTTTTACATTTATCGCAGATTTTACGACACAGTCTTTGTGCTATAACATCATTGACAGAGGAAGCAATTAAAAATGGTTCAACTTTCATATCAATCAGTCGCGGAATAGCCCCAGCCGCATCATTGGTATGTAAAGTAGAAAGCACTATATGACCGGTCAAAGCAGCATGAATGGCCATTTGGGCTGTTTCAAAGTCGCGGATCTCTCCAACCATAATAATATCTGGGTCTTGACGGACTATGGAGCGCAAACCAGAGGCAAAAGTAAAGTCAATGGCCGTATTGACCTGACACTGGTTAATGCCGGGGATGCGGTATTCAACTGGATCTTCCAGTGTTACGATATTCATCCCTTCAGTCATCAATTTATCTAAAACTGCATATAAAGTCGTTGTTTTACCCGAACCAGTGGGACCAGTTACCAATGTCATGCCATGAGCTTTCTGGATATTTTCTTCTAAGACTTTGAAACTATGGCCAGAAACACCCAGCTGTTCAAGGGTTAAAATGCCGGCCGATTTATCCAAAATTCTGGCCACTACTTTTTCACCGCTAACTGTCGGCAATGTTGAAACACGAAAGTCGATTTCACCTCTTTCGATTGTAATTTGAAAGCGGCCATCCTGAGGAAGTCGTGTTTCATCAATTTTCATGTTGCATAAAATTTTAATTCGCGAAACCAATGCCGGTTGAATAGATTTGGGTAGAGAAATGATTTTTTGCAAGATACCATCAATGCGAAAACGAACCACTACTTCAGTTTCCAGGGGTTCAATATGGATATCTGAAGCGTGAGCATGGACGGCCCGTTTGATTAATGAAGTGACAATTTTAGCTGCCGGCGCATCAGCAGCAATTTCCTCCTCTTTGGGGACGGCTGGTGCCTTGCCCGCTTTGGTTTTAGGGATTTCCGCTGTTACCAATTCTTTCAACTCTCCCGTAAAGCCAGAATATTGGTCTAAAACATGGTTAATGTCAGCAGAGGTTGTAATGCGCGGTTCAATCTTTAAGCCGACTCTTTTTTTAAGAAGTTCAATTGTTTCCACATCTTCTGGATCGATCATAGCGACGATTAAAGTATTATCTTTTTTTTCGACCGGCACGACCTGATATTTTCTGGCAATATTTTCCGGCACAAGGGCTAATATTTCCTTGGGGACAGTGATCGCCGAGAGATCTATGTAGGGTATATTGACCACTCGTTTGAACATATCTTCCTCCTGTGGGATTTTTTCTTTAAATTTTGGTATGACATTTTTAATTTTCTCTTTTAATTGAATAGCCGGTCGAAAGTGTGGGGCGAGAAATTTAGTGTGGGCAAATCCGAATTTTCCTCGCAGATGGGGAATATGGCCTGCTGAAAAGGTATAAGTTCCAAAATAACCAAAATCAGGTAAAGGCAGGCGCTGGTTTTTGGCAATAGTTTCCCCAACGATTTGGAAAAATTGATTGATACCTGTTTTAATTTTAGCGGGAGGAAGACCGGTTTTTTGCGATACCGATTTAATAATTTGTGAGTAGTTCACTCACCCTCCTATAGTTTAGTTCTATTATAACAAATTTTAAGCATTTTGATTTTTCCACTTTATTTGCGTATGATGATTATGAGA
>CAYYXM010000015.1:0-11166 GCA_964475725.1 uncultured Candidatus Saccharibacteria bacterium
GCCTTGGCTTTGGGCATTGGCAATGATATGAAGGGCTAAAGTTGTCTTACCAGAGGCTTCAGGACCAAAAATTTCCACAACTCGGCCTCTCGGAAGACCACCAACCCCTAAAGCCAAATCCAAAGAAAGCGAGCCAGTTGGGATGGCCTGGACTTTGAGATGCTCCATCTCCCCCATTTTCATAATCGACCCTTCACCAAATTGTTTTTTAATAGTACCAATTGCTGCCTCTAGGGCATGCTGGCGACCAGAACTTGCCGGTTTGTTCACTCTTTCTCCTTGTCCGCCCCTCTCGCTAACCTAATATCAATATTTATTATCCCTACTTTCTGATTAACAGCAAATGGCTTGGTTGTAAAGGTCCCGTATCCTGCCTTATTGGCCATAAGGTAGTAGACACCGACTGGCACCATAAATTGGAAGCGGCCCATTTTATCAGTTACTTTTGTGGCAGAAAGTGTGCCCTTTTCACTGTTAAACATTCTGACTGTTACCAAATCTATTGGCTGATTATTGCCTCTATCATAAACCCGGCCAAAAGGCCGCTGGGAGCTGTAGCGCAGGAGAATCTTTAGACCAATCATTAAAATATAGAGGACAACTACTAAGAAGTTAAATGGTGATGGCAGGATCCAGGCGGCAAATAAAGCCAGTGCGCTACCAACAATCAAAAGTGGTGTATCAATCTTATCCATAACATATTGGATGTTATGCCAGAGGCGCAATCTCATAGAGCGCAATTTACCCAAAGGTTTTTCAATTGCTTCAAGATAGATATCCAAAGCGACAGTTGGCTGATTTTCCTTGATTTCAAAGACGCCGCCCTGATAAACTCCCTCGCCTGGCACCAAGTTGGGCCGAAATACATAGCCGGGCTTGTCAACTGTCACGTAGTAACGCCCTGGCTTAACCATAAAGCCAAAGCGTCCCTCTTTATCCGTCACCTGCATCTCTTTGAGTTTATTAAACTCAGCCTCGTAAATGCGAACGATTGCCCCAACAATTGGTTTTTTATCGGAAGCATCTAAAACTCTGCCCCATGGAGGTCGCTTCTTGCGAAATCTGGATAAAATCAGCGCCCAAAGTCGCATAAAGAGGAAGGGTAAATCAGTAAAGGCAATCGGTAGGGCCAGGGCCAAAGCAATAATTGAAGCAACGGCTGTACCAACAGCAGCTGGAGCAACGATATTCCGAGTCAAATCTTTTATTACATAATTTTGGGGAATATTAACGATTTGTTTGGCGATTTTTATCGGTAAAAATGGCGATTTCACTTTAAGCCAGTATTTTTGTGTATCTTCTCCACCCTTACCGTCGGAAACTTTGATAATGATATACCAATCACCAATCTGATCCAATGTCGGAATAAATTTAATTAAACCAGTTTGTGGATCAATAATCATACCATCAGGCGAGACTAAAAGTTGGTAGGTTAAGGTATCTCCATCGGCATCAGTGGCAGTCACTTGGTAGGTATATTGTTCGGTTGCTACCGCAGTAAGTGGCGGGGTTGAAGTAATAAAGGGTGGATGATTGCCATAAGGTGATGGGCATGATTTAACAGTTATTTGGCTGGTGTCGGAAACAGACGCATTAGAGGGATCAGTGGCAGAGAAAGTAACATTTTCCTTACCGGCCCAGGTTTTATCTTTACTGGAAAACTCCACATAATTGCCATCTAGGATTGCCACATTGAGATGAGTATTGGCAATAGTAGTAAAGGAGAAAGTCAAAGGATCATGATCAGGATCAACAAAATAATAAGGTAAGTTTCTGACAAAATAGGCGCTGTCTTGTTGGCAGAAAGAGACATCCTCCAGAGGATGGGAAATAACTGGGGCGTGGTTGCCACCAGCCGTGGTAACTGTTGAGGTAGCGGAAGAGGTGGAAGCAGTAGTTGGGGTGGTGGTTGGGGTGGTGGTTGGGGTGGCTGAAGTAGCGGCAGAACCGGCAGGAGAGAGGGCGGTTTCGGTCCCATCACCATTGATACCTTTAACTTTATAGGCATAGGTCGTTGAAGCAGTTAAACCAGTATTGACTATCCCACCTGCCTCGCCCCATTGGGTATAAGTTTGCCAAACCTCAGTTGCCCCTAAAGTTCCATCAGCTTTAAGCCATTTATTTAATGTTTCATTGTAAATGGCAAACTGGGTAGCGGATGGGTTAGAGTTAACATCAACAATAATTGTCAAGGAAATATCAGAAGTAGTATTGACAGTTGGGGCACCGGGAACCTTGGCAAGGGTATATTTGGCTGATTCGGCTGTTTCTGGGGTTTCGTCAGTGTCACCATTTCTGGCTTTAGCGGTGTATTTATATTGGACATTGGGTGATAAACCATTATCAGTAAAGGAATTGATATTGGTCCAATCTGCTGAATCAGAACCGCCAGGATTACTAGAAGTTTCATCAAACCACAAACCAGAAGAACCGGCTGTAAGGTTAGATAAAGTCCCGGTGGCGGAAATAATTAAAGAATCAGTATTAATCGTATCAAAACTGATGCCAGTTGGTGTCTGAATAGAAGTATAGGCATTAGCAGTGGCATCGGAGGTTTCTGTTCCATTGCCGTTTTTGGCCTTGACGGTGACAGTGTATGGGGTATTGGCAGAGGCGCCAGCAGAAGCCCAACTGGTGGCATCGGCTACCCAGCCAGAATTACCAGTGGCATCTGTTGCATAAAATTCTGTTCCAGCCGGGTTAGAATTGGTCTGCCAAGTCCAGGTGACGGTAGAGATAGTATTGCCAGAGTGAGAAACATTAATTGGTGGATTAGCTAAGGAATATTTTGAGAAAGTAGCGGTATAACTTGTCTCAGCAGAATTGCCATTTCTGGCTTTAACTTGATAGGTACACTGCACATTAGGACCCAAACCATCATCAGTAAAAGAGTTGGTCTGCGTCCAGCCAGTGGAATCAGAACAACCAACATTGCCGGAGGTTTCATTAAACCACAAACCCGAGGTGCCGGCGGTCAGATTGGATAAGCTGCCAGTAGCCGAGAGCACCAAAGAACTGGTGGTAATCGTGTCAAAACTGATGCCCGTTGGTGTTTCAATAAGGGTGTATAAAGGAGAGGTAGAGGTGGCATAGGAAGAATCGCCATAGCCATTATAAGCTCTTACCCTAAAACAATAGGCAGTATTGACCGACAAACCCGTAGCCGGATAGGTTGTCACCCCTGCCCCTACTGTATCAATCTGGGCGTAAGAACCAGAGCCGCAGTCAGTTGTTTGAGCTCGTTCAATCTTGAAGCCAGTTTCATCAGAGGAATTATCATTCCAGCCAACCGTCATACCGGAAGTGGAAGGATTGGTTAAGGTGACATTAGAAGGAGCGGTGGGTGGGTTACCAAGGGTGAAAGTGGCATTGGAATAATCATAAGGTCCCCAAAATTTAGTGGTGTCATTATAGGCCCGAACTCTGGCCAAATATTTGGTCCCCGCGCTTTCCCCGGTTGTGTCCCAAGAGGCCGAAACAGCATCAGTGGCAGTTAAGCCGGAGATAATTTTGTAATCCGTATAAAGCTGATAATTGTCAACATAGAAATCCCCGGCAGTAACATTGGCCGAGCGAAAATCGATCATATTGAGGGAGGTGCCTGCATTGATAAAGGGAATATTGCTGGCTTTCAAAGAGCCATCAATATAGATGTCATGAACTTGCCGTTGGGTATCCGCCACTATCATCATATGGTACCAAGTGTTGGCAGAATAAGTTTGTATATTTATTGAGGTACCACTGTAGTTATAGGTAATATAACCACTGGTGGCTAAGTTGACCTGTGTCTTGGCAGTGCCACCTCCTATCAAATAATTTATAAACACAACATTAGTCTGAGCTGCCCGCCAATCCCACTCCGCCACTATCACACCAGTTTGAGCACTACTAAGGGTTTTGTAGGCTCGGAGTGTTCCCGAAGTGGTGTTTTTGCTGACTTTCATAGAATTGGGCGAGGAAACATACTGGACGTTGGAAACAGTAATTGTGCCATAGGTCGGGTCGCCAGAAAGCGTCCAGTTGGCGGGCGGGTTGCCATTGGTTTCAGTGTCAAAATTATCAGAAAATTCAGTATTAAAAGGAATAAGTTGATAATCCTCAAAGCGGACATCAATAGTTTGAGCTGCAGCGCTGACATAAGCAGTCAAACGGGCTCTACTATTTGTGCCCATATTTTCGCCGGAGGCACCGATAAAAATTTCTTCACCTGAGGAGGTAATAATATAACCATACTGCTTCCCAGCTGCCCGGTTGATAACTATTTTCAAAGTTATAAAACTTGATCCTTCATTGCCCAGGGCGCCTGTGGTGCCAGCTGATAACCATTCACCATTATAATGGGAAAAATCCCAGCCATTGGCGGAATAGGTTAATCTCACCCCCGATAGATCAGATGCTTTGTGGACCTGAAGTCCATACCAGGCACCAGAAGGAGGAGCTGTTGGCGCTTTCATTTTGACTTGATAGACAAGATCAGCCCCGGCGGTGGTATTGTCGGACGAGCGCAGGGTGGCGGTTTTTAAGGCAGTGGAAGTGCCAGAAATTTTTAATTCATTACCTGTTTCGGCAATAGTTAGGCCACTGCCGTCATCTTTAGTCCATAAAGTCCCGTTAATAGAGTTATCATTGAAATTGTCATATTGATCCAAAAGCCGCTGGCCGACCTCGTATTTCCGGCCAGCTTCACTGGTGTTCCAAGTGACTGATTGCGTTGTGCCGATTCCCCAAGTTTCTCCGCCGTCCGGCGAGGTCACAACAGGCGCAGTAGGAGCAACACTGGCTCCGGTATTTTTGTAAAAAACTTGCATAGTGGATCCCTCACCAGTGCCATAAAAAATTAAAGGCATCAAAGTGGCAGAGGAGCCACTTTGCATAACTTGGGCCTCTCCATCATTAGCAGAAGCCACAAAAGTGGCGCTACTGTCCCAAGAGGAACTGCCAACGGTATATTTCTTGAAGAGAAGGGAATTATTGGTGTTATCACGCCAAAATGCCCAAACATCAGTCCCGTCAGTTGTTAAGCTGCCATTGGATGCCCCGGGGTCAGGAGCGGCGTGCCAGGAGCCATCATAATAACCGAAATCGCTACCAGACCAAGCATAAACTGTTCCGCCTGATGTAACTACCATTGCCGGAGCAGCACAACCGGCAAAAACCGTATTGGCTATCGCCGTATCAGCTCCCCAGGCACTGCCATTCCAAGTATTGTAATGGCACAAGCCATCGCGGTCCTCTCCTGCATCCCAAATTATAAAAGGGTAACCGCCTCTTAAGTCAATTGTTGAACTAATCGGTGTTTCAAAGGCCGCCCCATTAAAAGTGCCGGGTGTGGTTAGGGTCCAGGATGAGCCAGAGTCATCAGAATAGGAGGCCCGGATAGCGGATAGGTTTTCCTTATAGGCAACCCAAATCCTCCCTCCGGATTCAACAGTTACAACTGGCCTGTCTTTACCAGTATCAAGTAAGCTAACTGTATAAATAGTCCCGGTTGTCCAACTCCCTGCTGAATAGGTGAGTTTGACAAAAGATGGCGTTGTTATCCTGGTATCGGCAGTCCAAGCCACATAAATATTGTCAGAGCCATCAATTTTGACCGAAAAATCGGATCCAGCCACG
The DNA here is from genome assembly GCA_964475725.1 of uncultured Candidatus Saccharibacteria bacterium. Classification (GTDB taxonomy): domain Bacteria; phylum Patescibacteriota; class UBA1384; order CAYYXM01; family CAYYXM01; genus CAYYXM01. The sequence continues at coordinate 5,617 of CAYYXM010000015.1, forward strand.
TCCGCGGATCCGGCGGTGGTAGTAATAGAAGTAGCACTGCTCCATGTCCAACCGCTATCAGTTGATTTTTTGTAGCGGATAGAATTGTCGCTATCTTCCCAGTAAAAAGCCACTAGCGTCCCTGAACTGGCCTTAACAATTACTCTTTGGCTGGCAATCTCACTAGGTGATACTCCTGTAGTAGTGGCAACAGTAACCACATAGGAGGCAGTCACTTTTTTGGGGAAGCTAACAAGAGATGAAACAACTGTAGAGATGCCAATTAAAAAAGCCACAACCAACATCCCCCAATGGACTTTGGAGGCATAACTTTTGGTATGCCAATTATAGTACCAGCGGAAACCCATCCGCATGCGGTCATGCAAAGGCAACATAAACGGAAAAGTTGTCCGCGTTGACCGCTGGATGGCCAGAATTTGTTGGTCTAACTGCACCTTATCCATCCCCTCCTGCTCTTTCCCCCCGACCCCCCATCCATAGGGACTTCCGTCCCTCTGGTCTCCTCTTGCCTCGCTTCGCTCGGCAAATAGGTAGGTCACCCTCAACGGGGGAAAACTCGCATTATATTGCTGTCTTCCAATTATATCTAACTTCTACTATTCAAATAATCCGCCCAACGAGGTTAGTCGGTCTTTCTTATGAGCGGAGCGAATAACAAGGTTTTCCTTATATTAATAATAACATGTCCTGACTAAAAAATAAATTTCCACAGCCAAAAAATTAATAATTAGCAATAACTTTAAGGGTTTTTGAGGTCTGACGATTGGCTTTGGAGAGAGCTTTAATCTCGAGAGTATTAGTTCCTTTTTCTAATTTCACGTTTTGGGAAAAAACTCCACCTGGATCGATATTGACCGGTAGATCATTAATATAAAGAATAGCGCCGGCCTGAGTTTGGCCTTTAACTTCTACGCTATCTTGGGCAACTATTGATTCATTGGCCGGTGCAAAGATAGATAAAGTCGGTGGGGCTAAAAAGATTAAAACCTCCCAAACAATATAGCCGGCCAAAGAGAGAAAAATAGCCACACCTGCCAAGATAACCAAGGCCTTAGGAGTAACAGAAAAACTAGCTTTAACAGTTTCCCGCCAGGGGGAGAAAAATTTCCCCGCCCTTTGGCCAATATTGCGCTGTTTTTGATATAAAGAAACTGCCTCGCTGGTGTTAAGATCTAAAAATTGGGCATAACTTTTGGCAAAACCCAAGCCATAAGTGCCAGGCGGTAATCGCTCGAGCCGATCCTCTTCTAAACTTTTAAGATATTTTAAACGAATCGAAGTTTTTTCTTCGGCATCTTTGAGTGTAATTTTGCGAGCCCTCCTTCTTTGTTTTAATTTTTGGCCAAGAGTCTGCCCCCCAGCAACACTTTTAATCGTAAATTCACGAGCTGTCATTTTTTTCTTCTGTATTTTGGGATTGATATTCCTCCTGCCGATAACTTCGTGGCGTATAACCACCGGGTTCAACTAAAACATCACGGGGTTTTGCCCCCTCACCGGGACCAATCATTCCTTCCTGCTCAAGCAAATCCAAAAGCCGGGCTGCCCGGGCATAGCCAACACGAAGACGCCGCTGCAAAAGTGAAGCGCTAGCCTTACCAGCCTGGGTAACAACTGCTTTGGCATCTTCATATAAATCATCATCAATCGCCATTTCTTCCCGCAGGCGGGAAGGCGGTCGAAACTCTAGGATTGACTCATCATAATAAACAGCACTTTGACCTTTCAAATAATCTGTAACAGCTTTAATATCTTTGTCGGAAACCATCACTCCCTGGATACGTCGTGGTTTGCCCAGATCCGAGGACTGGAAGAGCATATCGCCTTTGCCCAAAAGTTTTTCTGCACCGGCTTGATCTAAAATAGTACGGGAGTCAACCTGAGAGGCAACAGCAAAGGCAATTCGGCTGGTTATATTGGCTTTAATTAAACCAGTAATAACATCAACTGATGGTCGCTGAGTGGCAACAATTAGATGAATGCCAGTTGCCCGAGCCATTTGGGCCAGTCGGACAATGGCTGCTTCTACCTCATTGGCGGCTTGAGCCATCAGATCAGCTAACTCATCTATAATAACTATAATGTAAGGCAATTTACCATCAGTTGGGTTTTGATTATATTCATCAATATTGCGCCGGTGGCTTTGGGCAAAGAGTTTAAAGCGACGTTCCATTTCAGAAATTGCCCAACGCAGGGCATTGACAGTTTTGTCAACATCCACAATAACTGGAGTTAAAAGATGGGGCACGCCGTTATACATAGTAAATTCTACCCGTTTGGGATCAACCAAAAGAAAGCGCAAAGATTGAGGTGAGTGCTGATAAGAAAGAGATAAAATAATGCCATTGATGCAAACAGATTTTCCAGATCCTGTGGCACCAGCAATTAAAAGATGGGGCATTTTAGCTAAATCAACAATTCGTGGCTCACCGGCCACTCCCCGGCCTAGGGCTAAAAGCAAATCTCCCTTGGCGGCTTTGAAATCATCAGCCTCTAAGACTTCCCGTAAAGTCACCAGGGCTGGCACTTTGTTGGGCACTTCAATGCCAACAGCTGATTTACCGGGAATTGGCGCCTCCACCCGAATAGGGTGGGCAGCCAGGGCTAGAGCAATATCATTTTGCCGGGCAACGATATTGGCTAATTTTACTCCTTCAGCTGGTTTGAAGGTATATTGGGTGACGGTTGGGCCGATATTAACATCACCCATGCCAACTTCAATGCCAAAATCGCGCAGGGTCTTCTGGACAACATCAACATTTTTGGCAATATTGCCGGAGGTGGCTTTGGAGGTAGAAACTTCTAATAAATCCATTGGTGGCGGCTGCCAGGTGGAATCTATCATTTTGGGGGCAACTGGCGCCTCTCCACCTTTGGGTGGCGGAATAAGTTTTTTACGCACTGTAGCAAAAACTGATACCCTGCCCTTGCCGTAGGCCTCCCCTTCTCTAGTAGTCAGCCGCTGCCAAAGGGCAATAACTGAAATATTAAAGGTTAAAAAGATACCAACCAAAACCAAAACTAAAAAGATGACAAAAGAGGCAATAGAACCAAAATATTTGATAAAAATATCAGAAAGGGCTGTACCAAAAGCCCCACCATAAGGATTAATAAGAGGTGGCAGAAAGATGATTAAAATTGCCAGTCCAATATAACTTATGAAAGGCAGGCGCAAGCGCGGGAAAAAGTAGCCAATAGCCAAAAAAACCATAATAAAGGGTGTTGGCCAACCAAGAAAACCCAAGAAATTCAAAAACCACTCTTTGACTGTTTGGCCAAAGACACCGGCTATGTTAAACAAGGCCAAAATAAAAAGACCGCCCAAAAGCAGAAAGCCAATGGCAATAATTTGTTTAACCATTTCTTGGTCAAATCCAATTTTAGGACGGCGTTTATATTTTCGTTTAAAAAACGACAATGGCCCTCCACATATATATTATACCAGAATAAGTAAGAATTCAGAATATCGAATCAAGAATCATGATTCTTGATTCTCAATTCAAACTTCTATAATCACCGGAATAACCACCCCACTTCGGGCTTACTGTCCAAGGGATTACATCCTCTACGGACAGTGCGCCCTTCGCGGGGCGAGAGTCGGATAACAAAAGAACTCATTGACAAAGAGCGCCCTATTTTTACACTTCTATAATCACCGGAATAACCATCGGTCGTCTTTGGGTATGATTAAACAAAAACGCGCCCATTTCCTCCCGGATGGCTTTTTTGACAAAGTCCCAGTTCATTGGATATTTTTCATTGTGGCGGGCAAAGATATTTTTTACTTCTTGTCTGGCCTTGAAAATCAAATCCTCTGCTGCCCGCATATAGACAAAACCACGGGAAATAATATCAGGAGAAGTTAGTATTTTGCCGGTACTGTGGTCAATGGTTAAAATGACAACAAAAACTCCTTCTTTAGCCATGGCCTGACGATCCCGAAGCACAATATTGCCCACGTCCCCTATTCCTAAACCATCAACCAAAACATAACCGGCCGGCACCCTCTCGCGAGTGATACGGCCTCCCTCTTTGTCAAATTCCACTACTTGGCCATTTTCCACGACAAAAATTTTGCGACCCTCTATTCCTAAATCCTGAGCCAGGCGGGCATGCTTGTAAAGCTGACGATATTCGCCATGGATTGGAATAAAGTATTCCGGCTTTAAAATGCCAATCATCATTTTTAGTTCTTCCTGGCTGGCGTGACCGGAAACATGGACATCAACTTCTTTGCCCATAACCACTTGGGCACCCTCTCTATATAAATTATTGACAACATCAGAAATTGACTGTTCATTACCAGGAATGGGCGAAGCAGAAATAACAACCGTGTCGCCTGGTTTAATTTTAATTTGGCGATGCTCGCCAGAGGCCATCCGGGACAGCGCACTATACTGTTCGCCTTGTGAGCCGGTGCACAAAATAGCTATTTCTCCATCAGGAATATGGCTGATGCGTCTGACGTCAACTAAAATACCCTGCGGCACCTTTAAATAACCCAATTCCATGGCCATTTTGACGTTTTCCTCCATACTGCGACCAGAAATGGCAATTTTTCTGTGATAGTGGGCAGCGGCATTAATGACCTGTTGAATACGATTAATAAGTGATGCAAAGGAAGTAATAATCACCCGGCCGGGCGCGTTTTTGAAAACCTTATCAAAAGCCTCAGAAACGACCTGTTCCGAAATAGTATAGCCAGGCACTTCCACATTGGAAGAATCAGAGAAAAGACATTTAACTCCCCTTTTTGACAATTCTGCCAATTTGGCCACATCAGTCGGCTGGCCAGAAATTGGCGTATGATCAAATTTCCAGTCAGTAGCAAAAACTAAAAGCCCAGCAGGGGTGGTAATAGCTAGTATGAAACTGTCAGGAATGGAGTGCGTAACATGAATAAATTCCACAGTAAAGGGACCAAGCTTAATCTCTTGGCCTCCGTTGACGACATTAATCTTCGCACCCCTAATACCAAACTCGTTGAATTTGACGCCCAGCAAACCCATAGTCAAAGGTGAGCCATACAAAGGAACATTTCCCAATCTTGGCAAAATATAGGGCACACCACCAACATGGTCTTCATGGCCATGGGTGAAAATCATCCCTAAAATTCGGTTTTTGTTTTCTTCCAGAAAACGGCTATCAGGGATGACAAAATCCACACCCAACATTTCTTCTTCTGGAAACATGATGCCACAATCTACGACAATAATATCTTTGTCATATTCAAAAGCCATCATGTTTTTGCCATATTCGCCTAGCCCACCAAGGGGAATAACCCGCAAAGTATCGGGTTTGGCTGGGCGCAAAACAACATGATTTGTTTGGGTAGTTTCTTTCTCCTCTAATACTGTAGGAGGTCTAGAATTCATAAAAATACTCCTTTCTATTTTAAATAATTTGTATTGAGATCAACGATCTCGACCAAATGAACAACATAATATATTAATATTTAATCGATGTAATTTAGAGATCTAACTCTTTAATCCTATTATAGCACTATTTAAGTAATTTGTCAATATAAATAATAATGCAAAATGCAAAAAT
>CAYYXM010000016.1:0-11010 GCA_964475725.1 uncultured Candidatus Saccharibacteria bacterium
TCACCATCAAGCGAGAAATGATTAAGGTAGAATCGGTAATTTATAAATTAGAAGATAATATTGGGTATCTTCAGATTTCCCAATTTGGCGACGATACCATTCCTCTTTTGAAAAAATATGCAAAAAAAATTACCAAGGATAATCCCAAGGGAATAATCTTAGATTTGCGCAACGACCCTGGTGGCTACTTAGATGGCTCAATTGATTGTGCCAGTTTATTTTTACCCAAAGGAAACACTGTTGTGATTGAGGAGGATAAAAACGGCAAGAAAGATGAGAAAAAAACAACACTTGAACCAACTCTGGGCAATTACAAAGTTATTGTTTTAATCAACAAGGGGTCAGCCTCAGCGGCGGAAATTGTGGCTGGCGCCCTGAAAGATTGGGGCAAAGCTACCTTAGTTGGAGAAACTACTTTTGGCAAAGGCAGTGTTCAAGAGTTAGAAGAATTATCTCAAGGCGCGGCTCTGCGTCTAACAATAGCAAAATGGTTAACCCCCAAAGGCACACAAATTTCCGGCAAAGGAATTGAGCCAGACATTGTCATCCAAGATGATGAAAAAACACAGCAGGATGAGCAGCTAGAAAAAGCAAAGGAGATGTTGAAATGAAAAAATCAGCAAAACAAATTAAGGTGGTTTTAATCAAAGAAAGTGATTGGGGAAAAAGAGGGGAGGGTAAAAATGTTGCCCGGGGTTTTGCGATTAACTTTTTAATTCCTAAAGGCATTGCTGTTTTGCCGGACAATCCCCAGGCCCGTAAAGTCAGAGCTGATTTTCACAAAGCTCTTGAGAAAAAATCCAGCCAAAAGGGTAAATTTGACCAAGTCAAAGAAGCGCTGGCAGACAAAGAAATAAAAATTATTACCAAGGTAACTGCCAAAGATACATTATATAAAGCAGTTTCTACTAAAGATATAATTGGGGAAATTTCCAAACTTTTACCTAAAGAGGTGATTGATTTTAAGATTGACCAAGAGCATGTCAAGTGCGAGCCGATTAAAAAAGTCGGTGTGTATAAAGCGAAATTTGACTTTGGACATGACCAAATATTTAATGTTATAATCAAAGTAGAGAAAAGCCCCCAAAAGGGAAAGTCTTAAATTTAGGAGAGGATATAAAATGATTATTTTATGGATTGTTTTGGGGCTAATAGGTGTTTTTATTATCTGGTTAATCATTACTTATAATAGTATTATTACCCTCAAAACCAGGACTCAAGAGGCATGGAGCGACATTGATGTTCAGCTTAAACGACGCTATGATCTTATCCCCAACTTAATTGAAACAGTTAAAGGTTATGCCAAGCATGAAAGAGAAGTTTTTGAGAAGGTGACGCAGGCCCGCACTGCTGCTATGCAAGGAAAAAGCCCGGCAGAGAAAGCCAAGGGAGAAGATATGTTATCAAATGCCTTAAAAAGCATTTTTGCTGTGGCGGAAAATTATCCTGATCTTAAGGCCTCCCAAAACTTTTTGCAGTTGCAGGGGGAGCTGACTGATACTGAGGATAAAATTCAAGCATCACGCCGATTTTATAACGGCAATGTGAGAGATTTTAACATCAAAATCAGAGTTTTCCCCAACAATATCTGGGCCCGTATGTTAGGATTTAAGGAATTTGAATTATTTGAGGTTGGAACGCCAGAAGAAAAGGAACCAGTTAAAGTTAGTTTTTAAAAGCTGTAAAAATTGTTAAAGTTGTTAAAATGTAAAATTAAGGTCGTTCATTTTAACACTTAACACTTAACATTTAACAATATATTTTTAGGAGGGAGGTGAGCTTGTATGGCAGAAGAAAATGCCAATCCAGCTCCTTCAGCACCAGCCGCTCCACCGTCCGGTGGCACATCATCTTCATCTGATGTAGAGAAGAATAAAGTTTATGCTATTTTGGCCTATCTTGGAATTTTATTCTTAATTCCAATGTTGGCGGCTAAAGATAGCCCCTTTGCCCAATATCATGCCAAGCAGGGTATGGTTTTGTTTATCGCTGAAGTTATTTTATCGGTAGCTGGTTGGGTCTTGGCCCTTGTCTGGTTCTTTGGTTGGTGGATGGTTGATATTCTTTGGTTAGTTTGTGTTGTCTTTGCTATTTTGGGCATTATCAATGCATCTAATGGAAAAATGCAGCCATTACCAGTCATTGGGAATTTAGTCAAGTAAATAAGTCAAGTAAGAACCTCCGACGTTCGTCGGAGAACCTTGGTTCCTTCGGAATAAAGAACCTCCGACGTTCGTCGGAGAACCTTGGTTCCTTCGGAATAAAACAATTTGTGAATGAAAATCTAGTTCTCCAAGATAGTTTTTGAATCGGCAAAAATGTATAAAGAAATCGCCTCCAATAAACGCCGGACATTTTTACTGCTCTTTTTGTTTCTCATTTTTATTATTGGACTCGGCTGGGTTTTTTCCTATATCTATGACAATCCGATTATTTTAATCGTGGCAGTGGGATGGAGTTTTTTTCAGGCTTTTGTTTCCTACTGGTGGTCAGATCAAATTACTTTATTTATTTCCAGGGCAAGAGAAGTGCCGCGAGCGGAAAATTTACAGCTTCACCGACTGGTAGAAAATTTAGCTATCGCTGCCGGCTTGCCAAAACCCCGCATTTATATAATTGAAGACCCCTCGCCTAATGCCTTTGCTACCGGTCGCGATCCATCCCATGCTGTTGTCTGTGTTACCCGCGGGCTTTTGGATAAATTAAATAAAATCCAGCTGGAAGGCGTTATTTCCCATGAGCTCTCCCACATTGGCAATTATGATATTCGCTTGATGACAGTAATTGTGGTTTTGGTTGGAGCAGTGGCGCTTTTATCCAACTGGTTTTTACGCTGGGGATTTTGGGGAGGGGGAAGAAGAAGAGAGGGGGGCGGAGTTTTAATGTTGGTGGGGTTGGTTTTAGCCATTTTAGCGCCGATTTCTGCTATGCTGGTTCAACTAGCAATTTCCAGAAAAAGGGAATTTCTGGCTGATGCCAATGGCGCTTTATTGACTCGCTACCCAGAAGGGTTGGCCGAGGCGCTAGAAATTATTTCCCAAGACGAGGCAGTTTTACAAACTGCCAATAACGCCACCAACCATCTTTATATCGTCAATCCTTTAAATAAAGAAGACGCCGCGGTTGGCTTTTGGGCCAATCTTTTATCAACCCATCCAGCGGTGGCAGAGAGAGTCAAGCGCTTACATGCCATGATTAGTGAATAGAGAATAGTGAATAGAGAATAATGAATCAAGAAGGATTATAATATTCATGATTCGTAATTCTAGATTCGAGATTCAAAAATGAAGGAGTTAACTGTTTCTACCCACCAAAAAACAGAGTTGGTTGATATAACCGAGCAAGTGGAAAAGGCAACTGATAGATCTGGTCGGGCAATTTTGGTTTTTACCCCCCATGCCACGGCCGGAGTTTTAATCAATGAAAATGAAGAAAATTTAAAGGCGGATTTTGTTGGGTTTTTGGGAAAAATTTCTTCTTTGGGACCTTTCCAGCACGATAAAATTGACAACAATACTGCTTCCCACCTCGGCGCCTCCTTTATCGGTCAATCAGTTGTTTTACCCCTAGAATCTGGTAGATTAAAATTAGGCACCTGGCAGAGGATATTTTTGGTGGAACTGGACGGGCCAAGGGAGAGGAAAGTTATAATAGAAAAAATATAGATTATGGATAAACAACAAGCCAAACAACGTATTGAACAGTTAAAAAAAGAAATAGATAAAATCCGCTATGCTTATCATGTGGAGGATAAGCAAATTGTTTCTGATGAGGTTAAAGATTCCCTCCAGCACGAACTTCAACAACTGGAAGAACAATTTCCTGATTTAATCACTCCCGATTCACCTTCCCAGCGGGTCGGTGGCAAACCATTGGACAAATTCCAAAAAGTCACACATTCTGTCCCAATGCTTTCTTTGACTGATGCCTTTGACGGACAAGAAGTCGCAAATTGGGAAAAAAGAAATCTGCGACTTCTTGGATTATTAGATAAATGGATAAATGGATGATAGAGATTTTACGAATTTAGAAATTTGGCAAGAAGCCCACAAGTTAACAATTGCAATTTACAAATTATCAAGCAAATTCTCCCAGCAAGAATTATATGGGTTGACTTCTCAGATCAGAAGAGCGGCCGTTTCGGTGGAGTTAAACATTGCCGAGGGTTACGGTAGGTATCATTTCGCCGAAGAAATTAATTTCCTTCTTAATGCGAGAGGCTCAATATCTGAAGTTCAAGCAGGTTTATTAATTACTAGAGATTTAAAGTTTGCTACTGAAAATGAAATTAATAAAATTTATTTAGATTATCATATTTTAACAAAAAGAGTCAACAGTTTAATTAAATTCAAAAGGAATAAAGGTGGAAAAAAATAAATCCGATCATCCAATCATCCGATCATCTGATCATCCAGAAATGCCTGGCGGCTATTTCTGTGAGTTGAAAATGGACGGTTTGGCAGTTGCTCTAATTTATGAGGATGGCATTTTTAAAAAGGGTGCCACCCGAGGTGATGGCCATATTGGTGAAGATGTCACTCAAAATCTGAAGACCATTGAGGCGATTCCATTGCGGCTGGCAGGCGAAGCCAAAGGCACAATTGAAGTCCGTGGCGAGGCCTTTATGAATAAAAAGACGCTGGAAAAGATCAACCAGGAACAGAAAAAGAAAGGTCTGTCAGTTTTTGCCAATCCCAGAAACGCCGCTGCCGGGGCCATTCGCCAACTTGATCCCAAAATCACTGCTTCCCGCCAACTGGATTTTTATGCTTATGAAATGGTGACGGATTTAGGCCAAAAAACCCACCAAGAGGTTCACGAGATAATGAAAAAACTGGGATTGAAAGTTAATCCAGAAAATAAACTTTGTCAAGATTTGAAAGAGGTAGAAGCCTATCACCAAAAATGGGCAAAAGAAAAAGAAAAGCTGCCTTACGAAACTGATGGGGTGGTGGTGGTGACCAATGACTTAGAGATTTTTCAAAAATTAGGGGTGGTGGGCAAGGCGCCCCGGGCAATGGTGGCCTATAAATTTGCCCCTGAACAAGCAGAAACTGTAGTCGAGGATATCAAAGTCCAGGTTGGCCGGACAGGTATTTTGACACCAGTGGCCTGGCTCAAACCAGTCAATGTTTACGGCGTCACTGTTTCCCGGGCCACTTTGCACAATGAAGATGAAATCAAAAAAAAGGATATTAAAATTAACGATACAGTGATTGTCCAGCGAGCTGGAGATGTCATTCCCGAAGTGGTGGGCGTTTTGAAAGATATGCGGACTGGCAAGGAGAAGGAATTTCACTTCCCTGCCAAATGCCCTTTGTGTGGTGGCAAGACCGAAAGAAAAGAGGGCGAGGCGGCCTGGCGTTGTCTCAACAAAAATTGTTATGCCATCCAGCGCCGGGGCATGCAGCATTTTATCTCTAAAGCCGCTTTTGACATTGTTGGTGTTGGCCCCAAGATTTTGGATAAATTCATTGATGAAGGGCTAATAAAAGATGCAGCGGATTTATTCACGCTGACAGAAGGTGATATTGTCCCGCTAGAGCGCTTTGCCGAAAAAAGCGCCCAAAATATAGTTGCCACAATCCGAGAGCATAAAAAAACCACCCTTGCCCGCTTTATTTATGCTTTGGGGATTGGAAATGTGGGAGAGGAAACCGCATACGACATCGCCGATGTCGTAAACTCAAAGCTCAAAACTCAAATGTCAAAAGAAGTTATCGAGGTCTTAAAGAATATGAAATTGGAGGAGTGGCAGGAGATTAAAGATGTTGGGCCAGTGGTGGCCAAGTCAATTTATCAGTTTTTTAAGGACAAAAAGAATCTTGATTTGATTGAAAAACTATTTAAAGTCGGAGTGGAAATAGAAAGTCAAAAATATTCGCCAAAGCGACGAAATTCTAAAGAATTTCCAAATATCAAAAATCAAAAATTGACCGGAAAGATATTCGTTTTTACTGGTGGGCTTGAGACTTTGACCCGGGATGAGGCGAAAGACAAGGTGAGGCAACTGGGCGGGGATGTATCAGAGTCAGTTTCCCAAGAAACAGATTTTGTGGTAGTTGGCTCTGAGCCAGGTTCCAAATATGATAATGCGAAGCAGTTAAAAATTAAAATTCTCAGCGAGAAAGAATTTCTAAAATTAATAGGATAATGTGGGTAAAAGCTGTGGATAGCGGAGTCCCGCACCGTCTAAAGACTGATGGCGGGACCAAAAAATTAGGCGTCAAGATGCTCTCGGAAAAAGAGTTTTTGGGGATGGTAAATGCAAATTATTAATTTTTTCAAAAAATATTTTTCCCATTATTTCCTATTTTTTGTATTGATTGAATTTATTTTTAGAGGTTGAATACCTCGTAGCTTGCTACGAGGACGAAAACCCATTAAAAACAAACTTTCCCTTCAGGGATACCTCGCAACTTGTTGCGAGGTAGTTTATTTTATTGATTTTAATACCATTAATCTTCCTTTTTTTAAATTATGATCAAGGGAAAATATACGCTGTGTTAGGAGATAGATCCTTGAAAAACAATGATTATTCGGGCGCTCGAAATTTTTATGAGATCTCATTAACCTATTGGCCAAATCCAAAAATAGAGAATAGTTTTAGCCAAACAGATAAATTAGAGCAGTCAATACTTTGAGACGGGACGGATAAGGGGTTATAAGGTGGATAGAGGCGGTGAATCTTTTTCTTTTCCTCCAGTTAATGAAAATCTTCCTTGTCTATTGTTGACAATAATAAGTTGAGATATAATCAAAATATGACTAAACTAAGAAAAATATTTCAATTGATATTTATTTTTATTGTAGTAATTTCTTTTGCCCCATATTTAGGTGTAAAAAATTATATTAGTGCTGGAGCTATTAGTCATCAAAAAGAAAATAAAAACCAATTAGATAATAAGCAGAAACCCAAATATGTTGGGGGAGAGATTTTGGTGAAATTTAAAAAGGGGATTGATCCTAAAGGAGAAAATTTTGATTTGCCAGAAGATAATAATAGTAAGAATAAAGGATGGGAATCCGTCTTTAAAGGAGAGAGTGAAAAAGAATTCAACATCTACAAAAAAACAGTAGCGATAGGCAAAGAAAATGAGGCAATTGATAGACTTTCCAAAAACCCAAAGGTTATTTATGTGGAAAGAAATGGGATTGTTTCAACAGATTTACAACCAAATGACCCCTATTATTCATCAAGCAACAGTTGGGGGCAAAATTATCAAGACCTTTGGGGAATTCATAAAATTGAGCCAGAATCAGCTTGGGACACTTCCACGGGTAGTAAAAATGTCGTTATTGCAGTTATTGATACAGGAATTGATTTTTCCCATGAAGATTTAGCAGATAATATCTGGATAAATCAAAATGAGATTCCTGGAAATAACATCGATGATGACAATAATGGCTATGTTGATGACTGGCGAGGATGGGATTTTGTTAATAATGATAACAACCCAACCGATGATTACGGTCATGGCACTCATTGTGCAGGAATCCTGGGGGCAACAGGGAATAATAATTTAGGAATAGCAGGTGTTAATTGGCAGGTAAATATTATGGCTGTCAAATTTTTAGGTAGTTCTGGCTTTGGAACTGATGCTGGTGCGGCTCAGTCAATTATTTATGCTGCTGATATGGGTGCAAAAGTATTATCTAATAGTTGGGGAGGGTCGGGACCATCCCAAGTAATTAATGAGGCAATTAATTATGCTCATCAGAAAAATATTGTTATTGTTGCAGCGGCAGGGAATAGTAATCTTGAAATAACTAATTTTTCTCCTGCCCATGATCCTTTAGTGATAGCAGTTGGAGCAACAGATTATCAGGATAATAAAGCTTCGTTTTCTAATTGGGGAAATATTGATGTTGTCGCCCCAGGTGTAGATATTCTTTCTTTGCGTGCCCAAAATACTAACATGGGCAATGCTCTCAATTCCCAATACACAAGAGCTTCCGGAACATCAATGGCAACTCCTCATGTTGCTGGACTAGCCGCCTTATTATTGGCTAAAAATCCCCAATTGACCGCTGAACAGATTAGACAAGTTATTCGACATTCAGCGGATGATTTAGGAGCAACTGGCTGGGATCAATATTTTGGCTTTGGTCGAATAAATGCCAAAAAAGCCTTTACTGAAGCAAAATTTGGTCAAGCACTAATTAGTTCAATTGCGGATTATAATCAATTATATGGAGAAATTCCTGTTTATGGTTTTGCTACTGCTGATGATTTTCAAAAATATATTTTAGAAGTTGGGGAAGGCATTAATCCTACCAGCTGGACAAAAATCACCGAATCAACATCCCCCGTTGATAATAATTTATTAGCTAATTTTAATACCTCGCTCATTGGTGATGGCAGAATATCTTTAAGATTAACGGTGTATACAAATTCCGGCGAAATATTCGAAGATAGAGCAATGCCCAACGTAAGAAATGTATTTATTAGTAGTCCAAATGATAAAGAAACCTTCAATAAGGATAATATAAAAATAGATATCTATGGCAATGCCTTAACGGCACAATTCAAAAATTATATTTTATCATGGACCAAGGGTGCAAACTCCGATAACTGGAATACAATTATTGATTCTGCCACTCCAGTAGACAACGGTTTATTGGGTAGTTGGATTACTCCCAATGATAGTGATTTTTACACTTTTAGATTACTGGTATTTAATACTAATAATGTTCAAACTGAATATCAAAGAATAATTATCGTTGATACTTCTGTATTAGCTGGTTGGCCGAAAAAATATGGTGATGCTTCAACTTCACCAGTTTTTGTTGATTTAAATAATGATGGGAAAAAAGAAATTATAGCAAGTTGGTGGTATTATGGTCCTTATGGTACAAAGGTAAGTCGCCTATTTATATTCGATGCTCAGGGCAATATATTGCCAGGTTGGCCTCAAGAACAACCAGTTGAGATATATGATTCTGAATTGACTTTTGCTGACATTGACAAAGATGGGGCAAAAGAAATAATTGCTCAAACTAATACTAATATATATATCTATAAGATAGACGGTTCATTATTGCCTGGTTGGCCAAAGCCAGGAGCGGGTCAGATTTGGAGTGCCGCCAACGGTATACCTGCGGTAGGTGATATAAATAATGACGGTTCATTAGAAATTATTGTTTATTGCCCCGGCGGTAATAGTAATTATCCTTCACGAATCTATGCCTATAAGCCAAATGGTCAAATATTATCAGGTTTCCCCAAAATATTAAGCGGGTGGAGTAATCTATTAAATGAATTTGATAGTCAATTATCAGTGTCATTAGCAGATATCAACAAAGATGGTTTTTTGGAAATATTGGCAGGTGATTTCTCGGGAAAGGTTTATGCTATTGATTATCAGGGAAATGATCTTCCTGGTTGGCCAGTTACAGTCAATCAACCCACCGATCCTTTCTATTGGGTAAGAATAAACACGCCAACTGTAGCTGATTTAGATAAGGATGGGGTAGATGAGATTGTTGTAACAGGTGTAGACGGTCAGAAGGTGATTGTTTTACATCCGGATGGCTCAACTGTACCGAACTGGCCTCAAGATACGCAGGTTAAAATTAATACTCCAGCAGTGTTGGCTGATATCAATGGAGATGGAAAAATCGAAATTATTATTACTAATGGCTCAAAAATGATAGTTTATAATATTGAGGGGACAAAATATCAAAACTGGAATATTGTTTATGAAACTTTTGATTCAACACCTGCCGTTGTTGATCTTGATAATAATGGTGAATTAGAGATAATTTCAACTATTGATGATTTTGTGAATAGTTTTTATAATCAAAGAAATCAAGAAGATAAAGTAGGAATATATAATATTTATGGAAATATCTTAAACATTTATTCTAAGCCATTGCCATCCCCTGTATATAGAAGATCACCAGTAGTAGATGATATTAATAATGATGGGAAGATAGAAATAGGTTTAGGAGATGTTGGGGATGGTCAAGTATATCTATGGCGTACCCCTGCTAATTTTATATCGGAAGAAGCAAATACTTGGCCTAAACTATTTAAAACCGTAGAGAATAATAGTTTTCAAAATTATTATATCCCCGATACAACTGGCCCGATTGGCACTATTGTGATAAATAATAATGAAAAATATAGCAAAAACTATGAAGTAAATCTTACCCTTACCGCTCAAGATAAGTCATTAGTTGCTTCAATGCATTTATCAAATGATGGAATAAATTGGTCTTCGGAAGAAAATTTCTCATCGACTAAGCAATGGACATTATCTACTGGCGATGGAGAAAAGAAAGTATTTATTCAATATAAAGATATGGTAGGTAATTGGTCCCAGATTTATTCAGATAGTATTATCCTTGATAGTACCCCTCCTTACGGTAGCATCACCATTAATCAAAATGCTTCTTGGACACAATCTCTTGATGCTACTTTAGATTTATCTGCCAATGATGCTACCACAGGTGTAGCTGGTATGAGATTTTCTTGTGATCAATCGAATTGGACGGTGTGGGAACCTTTTTCCAGTAAAAAATCATGGACTTTTTCAGGTGATGATGGAACCAAATACATTTATGTCCAATACAAAGACATGCTTGGCAATATTTCTGAATTATTTTCTGATAGTATAACTGTTGATACTACGCCTCCTACGGGGTCTATATATATTAATAACAACGCAGCGTCAACCAAGACAAGGAATGTAACTTTAAATATTTCAGCCACGGATAATCTTTCCGGAGTGGAGCTAATGAAAATTGCCAATGATGCATATAGTTTGAGTAGTAGCCCTTGGGAACCTTATATTTCAACTAAACAGTGGACTTTGGCCTCCGGAAAACGCGGTTATAAATGGGTTTACATACAATTTAAAGATCGGGCAGGAAATATTTCGGGGGTTTATTCTGACTGGATAAGGTACTTGGGAAAATAAAAAAACCCACCTTCTCCCGCCAAGGCGGGATCCGGTGGGCAGGCCACCCCGGCCTAAGAGTCGGGGCGGATGGGAATTGGTTTAG
>CAYYXM010000017.1:0-10792 GCA_964475725.1 uncultured Candidatus Saccharibacteria bacterium
TAACAAGAGGCCTATTATCAACATCATTTTACAGCTAGTAAAACGATGGAAATTGCTCAGGATTTGTACGAAGAAGGCAAAATTACTTATATGAGAACTGACTCGGTAAAGCTTTCTTCATTGGCCATCAATTCCATTCGTAAATACATCAAGGAAAAAATAGGAGAAAAATATCTACCGACAACGCCTCGAGCATATAAAACAAAAAGCCGGTTAGCCCAAGAAGCCCATGAGGCAATTCGGCCGACTTTTGCCCAAAATGAACCAGAAGGGCAAAAGTTTCCCACGCCTCACCATAAAAAACTCTATGATTTAATTTGGAGAAGAGCTGTTGCCTGCCAGATGAAAGAGGCAATTTTGGAAAGAGGAAATGTTGAGATTGGTGCGGGCCCGCCTCGGCTCGCTCCAGGCGAGACGGGTCAATATATTTTCCGGGCAGAAAGTTTAAAAACCATATTTGAGGGTTTTTGGAAAATTTGGAAAAGAGGCGATGAGGATAAATTTTTACCGCCACTGTCCAAGGGCGATAAACTCAATCTTTCTAAACTGGAATCGCTGGAAAAAGAAACCAAACCACCCTCCCGTTATTCTACAGCCTCTTTAATTCGGGCGCTGGAAGATGCTGGGATTGGCCGACCATCGACTTACGCACCGATTATCACAACTGTTATGGAGCGGGGATATGTAAGATTAGAGCAGGGGAGATTTTATCCCCAAGAAGTTGGAACAATTGTCACTGATCTTTTGGTTAAACATTTTCCTGAAATTGTTGATATTGATTTTACCGCCCAGATGGAGGATAAATTAGATGAGATTGCTAATGGCAAAAGAGATTATCTAACGGTAATGAAAGAGTTTTATCCTCCCTTTGAGAAAAAATTAACTATCAAGGAAAAAGAAGTAAAAAAAAGTAAGGAAGTTGAGAAAAAAACAGATAAAATCTGCCCCAAATGCCAAAAACCATTGGTTATTCGCCTTTCCCGTTTCGGTCACTTTTTAGCCTGCAGTGGTTTTCCTGATTGTCGTTATACCCAGCAATTAATTAATTCAACCGGTATGAAATGTCCGGATTGCAAAGAAGGTAATGTTATTGAGAGAAAAACCAGAAAAGGTAAAAAATTTTGGGGTTGCAGTGCCTATCCCAAGTGTAAATGGGGCAGTTGGCAGGACCCAACCAAGCCTGATGCTAATGCAAAAATCAAAAATATTCACTAAAGCGACAAAATTCTAAAGAATTTCCAAAATGCAAAATTATAATTTTAAATTTTTAACTTTGAATTTTTAATTATATTATGAACCTACCCGCTTCAGTTCAAAACCTAATTGATCAATTTTCCACGCTTCCCGGTATCGGCCCCAAAACGGCCAGCCGATTAGTTTTTTATCTTTTGTCTCAGCCTTCTGATAAGGTTGCCTTTTTTGCCGATGCAGTTTTCAATTTAAAGAAAAAATTAACTAAATGTTCGCTTTGCCATAATATTGCCGAGCGTGACCCTTGTGCTATCTGCGATAATCCCAAAAGAGACAAAAGAATGCTCTTGGTGGTAGAGGAACCATTAGATGTTGTGGCACTGGAAAAAGCCGGTTGGAAGGGGGTTTATCATGTTTTAGGCGGAGCGATTTCCCCAATAAATGATATGGGGCCAGAGAATCTTGAAATTGACAGCTTACTTGACCGACTGAAAAAGAATAAAGATAATATATCTAAAGATGAATTTTCTAACGAAAATATTAAAGAGATAGTTTTAGCTACCAACCCTGATTTAGAGGGTGAGGCAACCGCCATGTATATCTGGCAACGGCTAAAACCTTTCAAGATTAAAATCACCCGGATTGCTCGAGGGTTGCCGGTTGGCGGCGATCTGGAATATGCTGACGAGGTAACCTTATCCCGGGCACTGGAAGGAAGAAAAGACTATTAGTCGCTTTTAGCGACAATGACTAAATTATCTAATGATTAATGACTAAACAAATCACGATTTCCAGTTTGAAACATTAAATAGTTTAAAATTAATTATATAGGAGGGAAAATATGGCTAAATATTTTTGCCCTGACTGTCAATATGAGGATTCCTCTCCTGGGATGTGTCCTCATTGCAACACCCCTTTGGAAAATTTGGCGGTAGATGAGCCATCAAAAAATCCCCAGACCTATCCCAAGAAGATGATAGGAGAGGAAGAACCAGAAGAAATTTTAGATGATATGGATGAGGAAACCTAAGCAATTAAAATAAAATTATTTTCCAAAGGAAAACAATGAAGTTATTTTTTTATAATACACTTTCCCGTAAAAAGGAAGCTTTTTCTCCACTTTCCGATAAAAGTGTTCTTTTATATACCTGCGGGCCAACTGTTTATGACTATGCTCACATTGGCAATTTTCGTACCTATCTTTTTGAGGATATTTTGGTGCGGGTATTGAAATCAGCCGGTTATCAAGTTAAATGGGTGATGAATGTCACCGACATCGATGACAAAACTATTGCCGGGGCTAAAAAATCTGGTAAGACACTTGAAGAGTTTACCCAATTTTATGAAAAGGAATTTTTCCAGGATTTAGCAAAATTAAATATTGGCAAAGCAGATTTATACCCAAGAGCCAGCGAAAATTTTGACTGGATGAAAAAAATTATTGCGGGACTTTTGAAAAAGGGCTACGCCTATAAAGCGCAAGACGGTATTTATTTTTCCATTGAAAAATTTCCCGGTTATGGTGCTTTGTCCAAACTGGACAAAAAGGGGATTAAGCCGGGCGCGAGGGTTGCGGTTGATGAATATGACAAAGAAAATCCAACCGATTTTGCCCTCTGGAAAAAAGATCCAGATTTGCCCGATGGTCGGCCAGGGTGGCATATTGAATGTTCGGCTATGATAATGAAACATTTAGGCGAGCAAATTGATATTCATACTGGTGGAGTAGACAATATTTTTCCCCATCATGAAAACGAGATCGCCCAATCCGAGGCCTATACGGGTAAGAAATTTGTTAGATATTGGTTGCACAGCGAGCATCTTTTAGTAGATGGTAAAAAAATGGCCAAATCCGAGGGCAATGTTTATACATTGAAGGATTTGGAGAAAAAAGGCTTTTCGGCCTTAGATTTTCGCTTTTTGTGCTTACAAAGCCATTATAGAAGCAAGATGAATTTCACTTGGGAGGCACTACAATCAGCCAAAAATGGCCTACAAAATTTGCGCGATTTTACTGCTCGCTGTTTGGCCGGCAAAGAGGGTCCAGCTGATGAGAAGATCAAAGGAAAGATTGAAAGCGCTTTCTTTGATAATCTAAATACACCCCAGGCCTTATCTATTCTTTTTAGCTACTTTGCCCAAGTTTCCCAAAAAGAGGCCTTTTCACCCCCTATTGCCAAGATGATTATTGAGTTAGATCGTGTTTTTGGTTTGAAACTGGGGGAAGAAAAAATTGATATCCCGCAGGAGATTGAGAAGTTAGCAAGGGAAAGAGGGGAACTTCGCAAAAAGGGTGATTTTGCCGGGGCAGATAAAGTGAGAAAAGAGATCGAAAATAAGCATTATATGGTAGAAGATACCAAAGCTGGACCTCGGGTTTTGCCCAAAAGTCAATAAAGTCTTGACCCCGCAACATAACTCGAATGCTCCACATCGAATTATTCATTCGCGTTCCGCTTCGTGTTATTTAACGGGATCTGCGTCTCGAACGTCGTTCGGGTCTTGACAAAATTAGAGATTTATGCTATAGTATTGTGTTACGTTAGAGTAAGTTAAAATAATTACAAAACATCACGCAGGAGGTGGTGTTTTTTGTCTTCTGGTGAGTAGCATCCTGGCTGGGGAGTGTGGAGAGTTCCGCATAAATTTTAAGCGGATTGCCCCTCCTTCCCTCTCCCTGGCTAGGACCATGCATCAAGGAGTGTATGGTCCTAGCCAAGACCTTGTCTTAGTCAGGATTCTGCTCGTCAGCCAAAAAAGTGGTTTCCACTTGGTCTCGCGGTTGGCGAGCACCCTCCTTCGCCGAGGCTTCGGCGGGCAGGCTCTGGAACTTGAAGGTTCAAATCCTAAAAAGTCCCACTATTGTACCTCACAATTCAAACCCGGACTGGCCCCGGGTAGCGATAAACAAAAAAAGGAGGGACGCAAAAATGCGTCAGACATGGTGGATTCTACTGTTGGTGTTGATCTTGATGCCATCGATATCACACGCCCAAGTGGGCTCGCTCAACGTGGAGCAGGCCCAGAAGGTGGCGGCAGAGCTGGGAATCCCCAGTGATGCCATCGTGCCCGTGCCCGATCTTCCTCCCTTGGAGGAGGAGCGGGTTAACTATCTGGTTCGTGTTTTCCCCGACATCAATCCGGCGACTGACGCCCACATACTTCCGTATGTTTGGGCGCTTTACGGCCGAGGGATGTTGGCGGGAGAACCGGATGGCAAACTCCATTTGGAACGTCCGGGCAAGAGAGAGTTGATTTACATCGGTTACCATCTGCTCTCCTACACTGAGGGAACGGTGGCAGCAGCTGATGAAGAGACCCAAACCGAATTGATGTGTTTGGGTGTCGTTGTCGACAGCATGATAATGAACATTCTACAGTTCGACAACGACGAAGTCCGTGCGATGTACCTTGCCCAATGCCGAGAGATTTTGTCCGCTATTCAGGCGGTTACGACTCCCGGGGAGCGCTGTGGGACTTACCCAGATCGGGTGAGTAACAAACGCGCCCAACTGGCTCGGATTCGGAGGATCATTGCCGCCACAATGGCGGAGCTCCAGTCGGATCCCTACTTCCAGGAATTGATGGTTCGGAGACAAGCGGCGCTTACTTCCATTGGACGTCTTGACCCGCAAGTGGCCGAACTGGCCAAGAGAGTCGACGCCATGGAGCAGGCGATTGCCGAAGCCAGTCGAGCTGATGGTCAGGCCAAAATGGACGCCTACAAAGAGGCACTGACTCAGCTCCGCCAGGAGCATCCGGACTGGTTCCAGGGTCCTGTTGGGCCGCAAGGTCCTCCTGGTCCCCAGGGACCAGCTGGTCCTCCCGGATCCCAAGGCCCGCCTGGAGCTCCTAGACCAGCAGTCCAGGTCGCTGTGGAGAAACACAAGGACCACACCATGGAGTACATCGGTGGCGCGGTGATCTTGGCGCTCCTGTTTAAGCCATGGGAGGTCAATGTCGATCAAGATGTCGTCGTTCCGCCTCCCCCCCCGCCTCCGCCGCCTCCCCAGCCTGAGTATGGGAAACCCTGTCCTTATTGGGAATCCCACAGTGTGGAGGTCTACGGCGACCGGCTCCATGAGGACGATCCTAGGTGGTACTTCCGGGGGAACAACTGGACTGAAGTTAATGTCCAGTTGGATGCCCACTATCTGACGTGTCCCTATTACCTGGCGGCACATCCTGGTGGACCTGGTGTTGGTGATGCCCTTGTTCAGACTAGGGTTGGTGACGCTCAACTTTCACTTGGTTTGGATAAGGCGCGTCTGTCACTTGGTCTCCTCGCCATTGTCCGCGCCGGCAACCGTTGGGCACTGGAGACTCGGACCGATCAATGGGACGTCACTGCCTTTCAGGGCGGTGGCTACCGGCTCGGTTTCGGTCATATTAGTTTTTCCCAGTCGCCGACCGGCATGATGCTACTGGGCTTCCAGGACCGTCACCTTTCTGCCTTGTTCGGCAAGGATATCCTGAGCCTCCAGGCAAAGGATGTCCGTCTATCTGACCGTACTACCATTTCAGGCCGAGTTGTCGCCATAGGCGACAGGCCAGAACTCGGCTTGAAAGTCGGGATCGCCTTCTAGTCCGCCAGCTGGCGGAGTCTAGACCGATCCCATGATCTACCCCCGCCCCTCCGCCGAAAGCGGATGGGGCGGGGCCTTTCCCCCTGCCTTTAATAATAACAGTGAAGGCAGAGGCATAAGGAAAAGTCCACCTACGCTCTTGGTATTTCACTCGAACTATTCGTTCGTGTTTCATCCAGGATGCTGCGGTGGATGCAACAAATAATAAAATAATAAAAAAATAAGGAGTTGCAAATGAACATTCTATCTTCCTTTCTTTCCAAAACAAAACAGGTCGTACAAACAATTTCTAAGCCCAAAAAGCTTTGGGCTGTTTTGGCAGTGGCCTCATTTATTGCTTTGACTGGTCAAATTGCCACTGTCTCAGCCAATACCTTGCCGGAATTTAATGTTTTCACTGGCGAACAGGATTTCTTAAAAGCCGGCTGGCAGGGGGCAAGTCAGTCAATTGACTTTACCGACCCCTTATCTATTCCCAATGCCCAAGCCAATGATTTAGTTAAGTTTCGCGTTTATTTCCATAACGCTTCCGAAGGAACAGTTGCTTTCAACACCAAAGTTCGTGTTGAACTATCAACTGCCTATGCCACTTCTCACAAAGCCACTGCTTACCTTAATGCTGATGGCGTGCCAACCGTGGCTGATACAGTTAACATCAAAGATTTGCCTAAAAATTTCAAACTGGAATATGTACCAGGCACCAGTAAACTTTGGACTTTGTCTGATCCCAGCAAACCGGATAATTTTGATAAACAAACCCCCTTGCCTGATGGTGTAATCAGTGCAACAGGAGTCAATATCGGCAATATCCAAGGTTGTTGGGAATATCGTGGTTTTGTTACTTTCCAGACAAAATTAGTGGCTGAAACCAAACCCGCCCTTAGCATAACTAAAGATGTTGACAAAGCCACTGCCACCAAAGGTGATCTTTTAACCTATACCATTAATTATAAAAATATTGGCGATGGTCAGGCCTTGAATGCTAAGATGGTTGATACTCTTCCAGCTGAAGTTACTTATACTTCTGCCACCCCAACCCCTGCTTCTTCCAATGGCAATATTGTCTGGAATTTGGGCAATTTAAACGCTGGCGCCACTGGTTCAATTACTCTAAAAGCCACTGTTAAATCTGATTTAGCAGTTGGCACTTATAATGCTGTTAATAGCGCCACTTTTTCTGCTGATAATGCGCCAGCGGTTACAGATTTAGCTAGCACTTCAATTACTATTTCTCCGCCTCCTCCTGCCAATCTGGTTTTGTCAAAATCAGCTCAAAACCAAACCCAAAATGTTGATGCTATGGCAGTTCGAGCCAAACCAGGTGATGTTATTGTGTATTCGCTAAAAACTCAAAATACTGGTCAAGGTAATGCCGAAAACTATATTACTTCTGACAATATCGCTGATATTTTGGAATATGCCACTTTAACCGATAACGGTGGTGGCACATTATCCAACGGCACTATTTCCTATCCAGTCGCCAATATCAATGCCGGTCAAACCTTGACTAAAAACTTCAAAGTGACTGTTAAAGGTTATAATGACTGGCCAGCCAATGGCGATATTATGATGAGCAATGTTTATGGTAATGTTATTAATGTCGCCCTGGAGCCACCTTCTGTTTCTATTACCCAGTTTAAATCTGCTTTCAATGTCACTCAAAACCGCGATGCCACAACTATTTTGGCCAATGCCGGTGATGTTATCAAATATACTCTAAAAACTGGTAACACTGGCAATACTTCCACCGCTTACACAGTTTCTGATGACATTTCTGATATCTTGGAATACGCTAATGTCACTAATACCAATGGCGCGGAAGTTGTGGCTGGTGTGATTAAATGGTCGCAAACCACTATCAATGCTGGTCAAACCATTACCAATACCTTTGATGTTAAGGTTAAATCTCCACTTCCCACAGGTGGTGACTTCTTAATGGTTAATATCTACGGCAATGCGGTTTCTGTCGGCATCGCTCAACCAACACCTTTACCCCCTTCTTTGAACATCCAAAAATTGGTTAGAAATGTTTCCAGAAATGAGCAAAACTTCACTTTATCCAATTCCGCCATTCCTGGTGAGACATTGGAGTATAAGGTTTGGTTTAAAAATGTCGGACAGGGTCTAGCCACAGGGGTAGTTTTACAGGATGTTTTACCAGCCAATGTTAAATATTTGACTGGTACTGCCAAATTATACCTTCGCGGTCAAGTGATGACTGCTGACGGTATAGTCCAAAATGGTATTGCGATTGGTGATTTAAATCCAGGCGAGGAAGGTTATGTGCTTTTACAAGTTAAAACTGATACCGGTTTAGCCAATGGTGCCCAACTGGTTAACAAAGGTTATATCTGGAGCGATTTATTGAAGCCAATTTCTGCCCAGGCCCTGACAACTATTGCTATTTCTGGCGTTCCTCCATCCCAACCAGTTTTGCCTCCAACAGGCGCTGGAGCAGGTATATTCGGCAGTTTCTCCGCCTTTATGGTATCAGTTGCCGGTTATCTGAAACGCAAGCAAAAAGATGCTTTGGCCGAAGTCCTTTTGACCAAAGAGTTCTGAAAAAAACTTAAGTAGTTTTCCAAAAGGAGCCGTAGAGGCTCCTTTTGGTTTGTGGTAAGATAAGGAAAGGAAATATGGATTTAGAGACCCGTAAACAAAACTTATACGAAAAACTGAAGATAGGGGAGAAGGAAAAAAGAATACAGGAGATTCAGAAAGAAATGGAATCTGCTGATTTTTGGCGTGATAAGGAAAAGGCGCAGGCCATCACTGCCCAACTCTCCCAGCTCAATAATATTGTGCGACATTTTAAGGGGGTGGAGACAGAAGGGGAGTTGGAGAAATTGGAACTGCAGGCCACATTTACTGGGGAATATGATGAACAGCCGGCGCTTTTATCCATCCACGCCGGGGCCGGCGGGACAGAAAGCCAGGATTGGGCAGAAATGCTTTTGCGGATGTATGAACGTTTTAGCCAAAATGAGGGTTTTCAATACCAGGTTTTAGAGGTTTCCTCAGGGGAGGAGGCCGGCGTCAAATCCGCTACCATTAAAATTACTGGTCCTTATGCTTTTGGGATTTTGAAAGGCGAGGCCGGGGTTCATCGTTTAGTTCGGCTTTCTCCCTTTGACGCTGATCACGCCCGTCATACCTCCTTTGCCCTGGTGGAAATTGTGCCGGAGATAAAAGATGCCGACCAAGTGGAAATCAAACCTGATGAAATTAGGGTTGATGTTTATCGTTCCCGGGGCCATGGCGGTCAAGGGGTTAATACAACTGATTCAGCCGTCCGAATTACCCATTTACTAACCAAGATAGTTGTTTCTTGTCAGAATGAAAGAAGTCAACTGCAGAATAAAGCCACAGCCATGAAAGTGTTGGTTTCCCGGCTGGTGGCATTACAAAAAGCCCAGCATGTGGCAGAAATTCGCCAAATCAGGGGAGAGGTGCAATCGGCTGCTTGGGGCAACCAAATCCGTTCTTATGTCCTGCATCCCTACAAAATGGTCAAAGACCACCGGACTAACTTTGAATCATCCAATCCGGATAAAGTATTAAATGGGGAACTGATACCTTTCATTGAAGCATGGCAGAGATATAATGCAAATAAATAAATTTACAATTCTCAATTTTACAATTTTCATTGAATTTAACAATTTATCAATTTGATCCACCATTGGATGGAAGAAATCTTCGCCCAAGGCGAACATTTTCAGACAGTTTGAAAATTTAATCATTGAAAATTTATTGATAATTAGAAATTAAAAATTGAAAATTATTATAGATATTATACTCATTCTCTTTCTCGCTTCTTAAGTTCTCAAAAGTTTGTACATCTTTATGCTATCGCATATTTTTGTACAATTTTTGTACTTATTGAGGCGTTCGCAAAATATGTACAAAAATAAATTATAGAACTCTTGACATAAACCACCATTTGTGCTATTATATAAGTAACTTCAAGGGGTGTCCCTTGAAAATCCAAAGACGGCGGGAAAGACCGCAAGGAGGAGACGGTTAGAATGGCTGGGACCATCCAAACCGCAGGCTCCGGAGTTGGTTCTGAAGTTCGTGAAGTGCTACACCCAAAGTGTAGCCGCGAGATCGCCAGAATAATTGATGGCGTTCTCCACGTCGAGTGTGTTCGGAAAGGGTGTAAGGAATGGGTGCCGATACCGGGTTGGCTGGAGGCGGAACAAGTCAGGCAGGCAGTGGATCTGATTTTGTCTGGCAAAGTCCGGCCTCAAGACGTCATCGGTCTTTCTGATCCACTGGTTCAGTGCAGGGCGATTGAAGGTCTTTTCGTCATCGGCCCGGCCGAGATCGAGAAGGCCTTCCTTGGTCCCAAAGGCGAAAATCCGCTGGGGCTGGAGTCCGGTTGGTGTAGTCAACTGATGCCGCCGATTCCCTGGACGCCCGATCAGATGAGACAAATAGTAGCCCTCTGCCAGACACCAGAATGGAATACCTTTCCCATCCTCTGGCTGGCTTTGCCACAAGTGGTTGACAAGCCAACTTGCCTGGTCAACCAATGCGGCTGGTGGGGAATAGGCCATGATGGTGTGAGGCCGGGCAAAATCCGGCAGAACATCTTCTACGATAACTGGTTTATCCATCAAGCCGAACCATGGGCTAGAGAGCCAGCTGTCAGCCAGCCAATCTGGAAAATCAGCTACGAACTGCCGGTCTGGTCGACCACCCATAACTGGGAAGATCAGCAAAAAGCGGCCCAAAATTCGGGCCTGACTATTTCCGCTGTTACTTCTACTGCCCTCCTCGGTAATCTTTCTGTTATTGGTGGCAGAAAATTGTGGGCAGCCGGTTGGGTGCGGACCGAGACTCTTTCCGAGGCCGGACCGCTGTATGTCTACTGGGTTGCCGCTGGTCTCCGCGTCGACCGCTACTGGGATCCCTTTTATGCCGACCCTGGCCTCGGCCTCGCTCTCGAGGGAGTTCCCAGGGAACTTGGGTTTTGATCCTTGGGACTTTCGTGGCCTTGTACTTTGGCCCCG
>CAYYXM010000018.1:0-1382 GCA_964475725.1 uncultured Candidatus Saccharibacteria bacterium
TCTTTGTTAATTTTATAAAGAACTAAATTGCCCATTGGATGAAAGGTAATTAGACCAGAGGATTCAATTTTCTTGAGTTCTCGGCGGATATTTCCAACCGGAATATTAAGTTTTTTCTCTAATTCTCGGGTATAAAATTCCTTATCCGGATTAATAAAAAAGTTAAGCAAAAGCAATGTTCTTGCCTTAGATCGGAATAATCCCATTAATTTAGAATCATTTTTGTAGTCCATTCTGACTACAATTGTAGTCCATTCCGACTAGAATTGCAAAGGGGTCGGACGATGAAATTTTTGGGCATATTTCCTCTTCTACCTTAACCCTACCAGAATTATCCCAGTTATTCAATTTCCCCCCACTCCTTAATCGCCCTTGCTGTCCTTTCGTGCGAATGGTCAGTCCAGATGGTCAGTCCAGACGAATTAAAAACTGCTAATTTTTTTAAGCAGTTGGTCAACTTTCTCGATCAACCCAAAACGCACCCAAACCCCATCACGGTTGCTTTTAATCAGACCGGCTTCTGATAACCTCTGTAAATGCTTTGAAGTACTTTTGAAATGGAGATTAATTTCTTCAGCAATTTCAATGACGCTGAAGCCCGAATGTTTGTCTAACAATTTTAAAATCTCCAATCTCTTCTCATTAGCCAGTGCTTTTAAAATCTTCACCTCTTTCTTCATTTTGTTGTCCTTTCGTACGAATGGTTCAATTACAACAATTGTAGTAGAAATTTACAATATAAGCAAGGATGATTGGATGATCTGAGGATTGTCCACAGCGGGGGCTTAACAAAGTTATAGCACTTTGCTAATATATAATTAATCACGCCCGAGAGAGAAATCTCTCGGGAATTTTTATTTCAGATACCTTTTTAATTGATCAACTGAACGTAAAAATAATCCCTTATTGATTTTTATTGTCGCTTACCTCATAAAGCGCCGCGCCTTTAAAAATTTCCCCTGAGGTCTGAATGGGGTTTATGACGCTGCCGTGTTTGACATTGACACTCATCGTGTTCCCGCTCATCTTAAAATCAGCCGTCGCGGTGCCTTGGTAGAGTTCAATTAAGTTATAGGTGGCTTCTCCAGCATCGTTTAGGTTAAATTGCATTATTTCATTGTTTTTTTGTTCGGTATTAGGACCGCCAGAGCTCGTAAAAGTCCAGATAACTGACCAAGTGCCCGACCATTCTTTTTTTGCTTGATCACAGGCATGAAGTTTAAAAGTATATTTTAAATCACCGGTTGAGCCTCCAGCAATATCAGTATGGCTCGAGCCCTCTAAATTAACCCAATTACCTTTGCATTGCTCTTGTTTTTTCCAGGCATTATCATTGCCGTTGAGTTGCTTGCATTCTTCGTGGGTGACCAAACCTTCCTGCG
>CAYYXM010000018.1:1392-10703 GCA_964475725.1 uncultured Candidatus Saccharibacteria bacterium
AACAGCCCTTTTCGCAGGCAGAAATTTGACTGCATTTTTTATTAGTCCATTTGCCGGCCGATTGCTCACAGATGGTTTTACCGGCCTCCCCGCATTGAGGCAGACAACAACCGGCTTGTTCGTTTTTGACACCGGTTAGATAATCGTAGAGATTTTCGACAATGGCCCAGTCGTCATTCTAGGAATATTTGGAATAAATTTCCGAACCGCCAATGCCGGCCACGATCACTCCGAGAACAATTAAAATAACTTTAAGTTTGGTACTCACTTTCCCTCCTCTGGGTTAATTTTACCACTTTTTACAACACTTGTCGCATTCCCGATATTAGATAAATAGAGAAATAGATGAATGGGAGAGCCGTTGTGATTAGGTGATTAGGTGATTTCCCTCCCTCATCCTACTCCATAACTACATCTGTGACAAGGAACAAGTAACATGGGGCATGGGAGCGGGGTCTCGCTTCGCTCGACAGTAAACAAGGAGGGATTGACTTTTAGAGGAACCATGATAGAATAGGGCCAGTGTTGCACATCGCAAGCCAAAGGGGGTGTATGGAAGTGAAATGTGAAGAGTGCGGTAAAGATACTCTGCTTCTCATTATAATTCCCAAACAACAAGCGGATGGAAAATTGATTACCCTTGTCTGTCTGGAGTGTGCCGAAACATCTGGCTTCTACTGCACAGTCCACGACCTTCCGCATCTGGGGTTTGTTGATGGCTCCTCTGCCTGCACGTTGTGTATTGACGAGCAGGTAACCATAATAGGGGAACAAGTCGGAGAAAGACTGCGGGAAGCCATCAGTCCATTGCCAAACGCCTCCTCTCTGCGGGCCCAACTAATGGAGTGGGCAGAGGAAGTAGGCTCTCTAACCCAGGAGCCGATTAATATCTGCCTGGGCCGAGCAGTTATCACCTTAGCTCAAAGACGGAAAACAACGCCTAAGCAAATCATCCAAGAAGTAAAAAAAACCCAAAGCATCAACCAAGTGTTACCTCCAGCCTATCAAGAGTGATTAGGGACAGCACAAAACAAAGGGGGAATCCGGGAAGCAACGGCTTCCCTCTTTTTTTATTTCTCAGATTTTCAGGACAATTTGATCGACTTCGTCGATTAAATCGTTGGCGGAGCCAATGATTTCAAGTTAATTTCTCGAGTTCTGGGAATAATTTTAATTTTTGAGCCCCTGTGACGGGGAACTTTTCTTCTATCATTGAGTTCTTGTAAGATTTTGCCAGTTTTGTAAAGTTGAAATGTTATTTCCAGTTTTTTTGCGGCTGGCATTTTCCGGTAAATTTCGTCCTGCTTCTGTTGGGGTTTAGATTCTCGATGCATGCTTTGATTATACCACAGATATATTTTGATGAATCGATTGTGATTACTCCCTTTTCACCACCACAATAGTACAATTTGTTAAAACGGCGGTGATGGCGCCGATGGCGGCTAAAACTGGTGCCAAAACTGTGCCGATAACACCGACAGTGACGGGAAATTCGGCCACCACATCCCCTTTTTCATTTTTGACAATAATACGCCGGGCATTGCCTTCTTTGATCAACTTTTTGACCTTTTCAACCACATCCTTTCCTTTTACTTTAAACTCTTCTTGCTCTTGAGCCATTTTTAGTCCTTTCTTTTTATCTGCCTAAATATGGACCAACCCAACAGTCCGGCATCTAAAATCCACAAAATAATAGTTGCCAAAAACCAGGCCAGGCCTTGATGACGCTGCCAATAGGTGCCGGCCGGAATCCAAAGTTCGCGAATTGTCCCTCGCAGATCATCAATCCCCACTTGGTATTCAGTAGAATTCATAGCCAAGCCCTCCAACTGGGTAGCTCGAGTAATAATTGTATTGACGGACTGCATAACCAAATCCATATCTGCCTCTGGCCGCTTAAAAATCAAAAAGGCATTGCCCTGGGTGGCTTTCCACTTTTCCAAGCCGGCTTTAGCTTTTCCCATATCTGCTTTCATATCTTGAATATTAGAGGCAATTTGGGCCCGGTATGCCCAGTCATCAACATCCCTGGCAACAAAATAATGATTCATTAGACCCAAGAACATGGAACCCAAAATCGCTAAAAAGAACACCAGAAAAAACCACTTGGTCGGTGCTGATTTAAGCCATTGTACAAACTTTTCCCCCTGTATTTTTTGGTATTCGCCATAGTCCATTTTTTCTCCTTTTGCCACACCTTATTTTTTATATCACTGATATTTTAAATTATATTATTGGGTGGCATCCGCCGAAGGCGGACTAACACTTATATTAGACCTCAATTTTACGCCTTTTCCTTTCAACTAAATACATTATAAAAGTTATAACGGCGAAAATGACAGTAAAATCAGCGAAGATATAGTAAAAGAAAAAGGGCTGGCGCTCACATGATGCTGCGCAAACTCCAGGTCCAGAAAATATTGAAATAATACCTAAGGGATCAATATATCGCATTATTCATTCGTTGCCGCAGATAGAACCACATGGATGAAGAAGAATCAAACCAAAAATAATAGACAGGACTAAAAATATTAAAGTTGTGATGAATAATTTTTTTGTTTTTGCCATTTATTCCTTCTTCCTTTATCCTACTATAAACCTGTAAAATTACAAACAAAAACCCGCCAAAGGCGGGTTTTTGCGTCAACGATTTGTGTGTCAACCGTTCCTCCACCTACGTTCTCGACACTCCACTCGGACTATTCGTCCGTGTTTTGTTCGGGATGCTTCGGCGGATTCCGCTTTGCGAGTTTATCTCGTAAAGCTTCATCTCTCGCGCATAGGACGAGCAATGTTGACTTTGAGCTTTTGGCCTTCAACTTCCTTGTCGTTCAAGTCAGTGATGGCTTTCTGGGCGACGGCTTCGTCTTTCATAGTGACAAAACCGAAACCCTTGGAGCGGCCAGAATCCCTATCGGTGATGACTTTGGCTTCCACCACTTCGCCAGATTCGGCAAAGATTTCTGAAAGCTTGGCATCATCAACGGAATCAGGCAGGCTGCCAACGTACAATCTATTTTTTTGTTCTTCCATGGTGTCCTTCTAAACTTAACTTTTCGACCCGTTTAAGAGTCCCGGATCGCCTTCCAATGTTTCGGCTCAACACGAGAACTTCTTCAAACTACTTTAAGTATAACATAGATGTGGGAAAAAGTCAAAGTAAATAGTTCGACTCTTCGATGAAGCTCCCTCGATATACTCGGGACAAGTCAGAGTAAACAAGTTCAGAGTTGACACTGAGCGTAGCCGAAGTGTCAAGAATAAAAAATCAATAGAATTTACAACCAATAGAAAAAACCGCCTTACAGCAGTCCGTCTAATTGCCGCGGGTAGACAAACGACGGGACTAGCCATAAGGCGGGTCAAGGGGCGGAGGGAGCACATTCCTCTGATCCCGTCCTGGGAGATTACCTGCATTTTTGAGACCTTGGTGTCCGCAGGTAAGGGCCATGGAACGTGAGGTTAGGCTCCGGAAGCCATGCTCCCTCCTAAACTGGCTGGATTGGATATTACCAAGTATAAATTATTTAATAACTTTTGTCAAGTACTTTTTATCTTTAATATTAAATATAATACTCACTTTTTTGCGATCGCTTTTTTTGATGATAAATTTTAAAAAAGTAAATCTTTGCCAAAATCCCCTTGATATAATGTTTTTCCTAATGCTTCAACCTTCAAAAAGCTAGTCGGCGCGCCGGGTTGTTTTTGAATAAGTAAACTATAATCTGAAATATTGGGTAGAATATAAGTTAAAAAGACGCTTTGGCTCTGGCCCGGCGCCACTTCAATCCAAAAACCAAAACTGGTTTTGCCGGCCTCGGTTCCCACATCAACATTTTTTGTGGTATCTTGTCCTTTAGAAGAAGCTGAAAGAAACTTGCTTTTGTCAGGCACTAAAACCCGAATATAGGAACGATTGGTATCATCCGGCCAAACGCCAGTGCCGGTGTGAAGATAATTGAGAAAAAGTTTGGCAATATATTGACCTTTATCATTTTTAGCAATTTCATAATAATAGGAACGTTCTAAATTTAAACTACTTTTACCACCGCCCAGATTAGCCTCAACTACATAAAGATAATCAGAAGTGCCATTGAAAATCCGACCGCCCCAATTTTCCTTCTCCACAACCGACTGAAGTGTCTGATCTTTAAGATAGAATAAAAGATGTTTTTCATCAGCAGCTTGGAGGATTGTTTTGATAATTTCCCGTTTGGAAGCATTGGCCATTAAAGAATTAAAGAAAGGGAAAATCATATCTTTAAGAATAGTTTTAGGCGCATTTTCTTCTGGCGCGCCAGGTTTTTGCCAATATTCCCGCTCAATTTTATACTGGACAGTGGTTAGGAAATTTTCCGGCGTTATTGTTGTGTTGTAGGCCGGCAAGGAAATGGGGCCAGAAAGCCGCAAAAGATCCGTAAAAACGCTCGTATCAACGGCAATTACCCCATCAACTTTTTCAGCCGTTTCTTTTTCCAAAAACCACAAAACTTTCTCGCTGGAATCTTTAAAATCTGCTGCAAAGTTACTATCATGAAGCGACCAGCCAGCCCCTTTTGTTACCTTTAAAAGAGGGGTAGGCGGAGCAACATAATTTTTCTTGATAAAGGCATTATCAAGTTTAAAAATGTTAGTGTTAAAATCAATTTTCTCAATTGTTTTATTTTTGATCTCGATAATGCCATAGGAACCGATAAAACCACCACCGGGCCGCAGTTCCGCATTGTTCAAAACTAAAACAAGATATTTGCCATCAGTCAAAAGAGACCAAAGTTTGGCTGTCTTGCTCTCCAAGAAAGTGCGCCAACCGATAAAAATCAAAGAACCGATAATAAAGAAAAGTAGAAAATAGAAAAAAACTCGCCAGATAGAATAAAGTGCTGATCTGGGTTTGTGTTCCTTCCACTCCTTGCCCCAAAAAGAATGAGCATGGGAAGAGTGGCGTTTTCTTAAATCTAAAGCTTTCCCCAATGTGCCCCTCCGCGACACCTTAAGTTAAAAAATATCATTTGTCGCGTCCGCCGAAGCATCCTGGATGGAACACGGATGAATAATCCGAGTGAAATACCAAGAGCGAAGGTGGACTGCAACATTTTCTTAGATTAATCTTAATCTTCTTCATCCTTGTTGGGATTTTCGGCCGTTTCTCTCAGAGCTGCTTTAACAAAAACAACAGTCAGCGCTAAAATCAAACCAATAAGTAAACCAGCCAGGGTGTTAGTTATAATCGGCGGCTTGACCTCGTAGACGACTGGTGAGGAAGAGGTAATAGTGAAAAAAGTATCAGATTTGCTCTGGGCTTTAATCTCATCATTTTGAGCCTTAATGACATCAGCAGCTGAAGAGATTAATTTTTGCGCCTCGTCTTTATCACCAGAAGTAACTGTAACGTCCAAAGAATTGGAAAATTGATAAGCCTTTTTAATGCTAAAAATTTTACTTAATTTTTTCAAACTGATGTTTGGTGTGGCTATGCCGCTTTTCTGATAAATTTGGGTGACAATGCTGGGAGAGGCAAACCAACCAGCTACTGTATCAATAAAAGTTGCCGCTGCTTGAACAGAATAATAATCATCATATAAATAATAGGAAACATCTTTTTGTCTAACCGGAGAAGGTTTGTTTAAAGATAAAGAAACAGAGGCATTATAGCTCAAAGGCATACGCCAGGTCCAAATTAAGGCAACTGCCGGTACAATCAAAGCTATGACCAAAAATAAAATTAAATTGCGCCTAATTAAACGGATATATTCTTTTAAGTCCACATCACTCCTTTCGCTCTTAATTTTATAATATTTTGTAGTCCTTTGGCAATATCTTTTTTAAAGTAAAGCTTTGAAAAATCTTGGGCGCGAGAAATTAAGTCTTTTTGATCAAATGTTATTTTGGAAAATTGTTTTAATGTCCAAACTAATGATCCTGCCTCTTGTTTGGAAAATAATATACCGGTTTTGGAGGTTACTATTTCCCCTGCTCCGCCTTTTTCAAAAGCAATAACTGGCGTTCCAGCGGCCATAGCTTCAATCGGCACAAGGCCAAAATCTTCCTCTGAGCAAAAAAGGACTGCTTTTGCCCTTCGGTATAATTGTAAAAGTTTTTGATCGTTAACTCTACCCAAAAATTGGATATTTGGCTTTTTGGCAAGTCTGCGCAGTCTCCCCATCTCTGGCCCCTCACCAACTATTTTCAGTGATAAATTTAATTTTTGGCAGGCAGCAATCGCTAAATCAACTCTTTTGTAGGGGATGAGTCGGCCAACATGTAAGAAATAATCTTCTTTTGAATGATTAGTGGGAGTAAAGAAACCAGTATCAACCGCTGGATAAATAATTTGTGACTTTCGGTTGTAAATATCTTTGATTCTTCCAGCTGCTGTCTTTGATATAGCCCAGTAATAATCTGGCCGCTCACCAGCTAATTTATCCCATGTTTTTAGGTAATCGATTAACCTCTTTGTCAATCCTCGCTTTGGCGCCCGCTGATCGATTTGCGGATACCACAAAAAACGGGTTGGCGTACAAAGATATGAAATATGAATTGTCTCGGGTTTAGTTATAATACCCTTGCTAAAACTCCAAGAAAGGGAAATAACAACATCATAACCTCTTAGATCAAAACTTTCCACTGCCAGAGGCATGAGGGGAGCATAAACTGGCCAATAGCATTTGGCTAATGGCATATGGTTTAAAAAAGACGTGATGATCTTTCTATTTTTTAACTCTGGAAAAATTTTAGGATTATAAATCATTGTGAAAAGATCGGCCCTTGGAAAAACATCTAAAAGCGAAAAAAGGAGCCGTTCGGCCCCACCTTTATTTGTCAGCCAGTCATATATAATTGCAATCCTCATTGCAAAATTTTTAAATTTAACAATTTCATAATTTTCAATAAATTTTTAAATTTCTTAATGTTTAAAACATTAAATCATTAATACATTGATTGAACATTAGAAAATTAAAGCATTAAAAAATTATATTAGTATGCGCCTTTTTTCCTAACCACCGCCCCAAAGGTTTTTAAAAGTATCATAAAATCAAGCCAAAGCGACCAGTGTTCAATATAATAAATATCAAGTTTAACCCATTGAGAGAAAGGAATGTCAGACCTTCCAGAGACCTGCCAAAGACCAGTAATGCCGGGCCGGATAGTCAGCCGGCGGCGCTGGAAAGGGGAATAATTTTTAGCTTCCTCCAACATTGGCGGTCGGGGACCAATTAAACTCATATCTCCCCTCAAAACATTCCAAAGTTGAGGCAGTTCATCTATGCTCCAACGGCTTAAAACTTTACCTAAAGGAGTACGGCGGGGATCGTCTTTTAATTTAAAGACATTGCCATAGATTTTTTGCATAAGTTTATGTTTGGCCTGCGCCCCTAGATACATAGTACGAAATTTCAAAAAAATAAATTCACCCTCTGGACCAAGCCGCTTTTGACGAAAAATAATTGGACCAGGAGAGTCAATTTTGATTAAAAGAGAAACTATTAAAAATAAAGGTGATAAGACAATTATAAATAATATTGAACCAATAATATCAACTCCTCTTTTAATAATTGCTCCCCAGCCATCAAGGGGAGTATGGCGCCATTCAACAATAGGCACACCGGATAAAGTTTCAACCTGAAGATTGGTCGATTTAACTTCAAAAAGATTAGGGATCATTTTAAAAACAATACCCTGAAGTTCGCAAAAATTAACCAATTGTAAAATTTTATTGGCCGATAAATTCTCGGTTAAAATTAAAGTGTCGGAAGGTGTAGTTTTTAAAACTTTTTCTAAATCTTTAATTTTACCTAAAATCTTCTGCCCTGGAATTTGAAAAATCTTTCTGCCCCTTTGGTTAATCTGCAAAAGCCCAACTACTTTCATACCCAATTTTTTATTGTTGGAAATTCCCTCGATTAAATCTTGGGCTACAGCATTTTCACCCAAGACTATTACTCGGTTAATGCCAATACCGTAGCGAAATAAATAACGCTGAATTAAACGGATGATATAACGGGAAATTGCTACTGCCACAAAAGACAAAACCCAAGCATAGATAATAATTAAACGGGAAAAGAAGAAAGAGCGAGTTAAAAAGATATAAACCATCACTAAAGCGATGGAGGCAGAGCAAGAGATAAAAAGTTTATTAACCTCTTCCCAACCACGCTGACCATTGCGCAAAGTATAAAGACCGTTGATAGCAAAGATTAAAAGCCAAAATGGTAGAATCAAAATAATAAATTTGAGATACTGCCCAAGCGGCCAAACATAGTCAACCGGGATAAATTCTAATCTGACACGCAAAAAATAAGCCAAAAAGAATGCCAAAAAAATCATTATGGCATCAAGTGGCGCAAGAATAGCTGAAAAGAAAAGCTCTGATCTTTTCATTTTTAACGAAGTTAAAATCAAGAAAAAGGACTACCATTCATCATATCACTACTTTGTTAGAAAAGCAATATTTCCCAACCAAAAATCCGCTATATCGGCGGATTTCTGGTAACCGGCTAAATTGTGGTTTATCCTTTCTTTGTTTTCCTTAACATTGGCAGGCCGGTGCGGGAGTTCTCCATTGTTTCGTAACCTGCTGGAATTTCATCTAAAGCATTGGGGCCAGCTTGTTTGGCAAAGTAATAAATAGTTACTTTTCTTCCTCCCCGCAAGGTTACATCTTTTGAGTGAAGAAAATATTCAACGCCAGACTTCTGGGATTTAATACTGTAGGCCATCTTCTTATCACCTCCTTCCTAATGAAATTCTAAATTCTAATATCTAAATTCTAAACAAAATTTAAATTCAAATATCAAATTTCAAAATGTGTTTAGGGTTTCGGATTTCGTGCTTAGGATTTTAATTTCTGGGGTCTATTCTTAACATAAGGTAGGGTTAACCAGTTGTCAAGGAGAAAGCCTTTTATAAATTTAACAGGTTCAAACAGGTTAAAAACTGGTTTGTTATGGTTAGTTATCCACAGACTGAGAGAGTGCTTGATCTATTTCCTCTGGATTAAAACCCCTAATTATTTTATCGCCAATTTCAATTACTGGTACCCCCATCTTGCCAGTTTTGGCAATTACCTCTTGAAGAGCCTTGGGATCCTGGGAAACATCAATTTCATCAAAGGGAATATTTTTATCTTGAAAATAGTCTTTTGCCTGATGGCAATATGGACAGTTCGGAGTGGTATAAATTTTAACCGCCATTGCCGGCATATCATATGTCCTTGCCAACCTTTATTGCCATATCTAATAGTCGGCAGGAATAACCCCATTCATTATCATACCAGGCAACTATTTTGACTAGATTGCCATCAATTACCTTGG
>CAYYXM010000019.1:0-10504 GCA_964475725.1 uncultured Candidatus Saccharibacteria bacterium
CGCCATATTGCCAAAGAATTCAAAATTCCTCTTGTTTATACCTACCATACTCTTTTAACTGAATATACTCATTATATTCCTCTGTTTGGCCACTTTATGAAGCCACTGGTAATAAAAATTTCCCGCAATTTTGCCAATAGTGCTGATGTCGTCATCACCCCTTCGCCCTCGATTAAACGAATACTCCAAGGTTGGGGTGTGAAAAAACCAATCGAAGTTGTGCCAACCGGCATTTATTTGGAAAATTATTCTCGCTCTAATCCCGGTCCAATGAAAAAACACTTCAATATTTTGGATAACCAGCAAGTTCTTTTGTATGTCGGCCGGATTGCCCGAGAAAAAAATATTGATTTTTTGCTGGAATCATTTGAGCATCTGCAAAAAAATTATCCTGATGTCCACCTGCTTTTGGTTGGTGGAGGACCGGAGGAAAAATATTGGCAGGATTATGTCAAAAAGCATCAATTAACAAAATACATTACTTTTACCGGCTTTTTACCCAAGCAAGAGGTTAACCAGATTTTTGGCCAAGTGGAATTATTTGTTTTTCCCTCCACAACCGATACCCAAGGAATAGTTGTTGTTGAGGCGCTGGCAGCTGGCACGCCAGTAATAGCCGCAAACTATCTTGGCCCGGCTGATATTATAACGAGTGGCAAAGACGGATTTCTTACCCCCTTGAATAAATTTGATTTTACTGATAGAATTATGGAGCTTCTCAAAGAAGAAAAAACCTGGCAGTATTTTTCCAAAAACGCTCAAAAGAAAGCTAAACAGTACAGTGCCCAGCGCTGTGCTCAAAGAATGGAAAGCATTTATTATGGCCTTACCACCCATCATCAAATTTCCAAATCTATTACTTAAAAAGATCTCTTTGCCTGTGATTAAATTTGACAGCCGTCTTTCCCGGGTAGTTTCTAATATGGTTAAAGCGATGCGGAAAGATTTAGGCATTGGCTTAGCAGCAGTCCAAATTGGAAAGCTGCAACGCATTGTCATTGCTGAATTTGATACTAAGAAATTTGATGAAGATTTGCCCAGTATTCCGCTAACAGTTTTAGTTAATCCCAAAATTGTTAAAGCCTCCAAAATCAAAACAGTCATGGAGGAAGGATGTTTATCTTTTCCAAGATTAGAGTTGGCAATTGAAAGGCCAGAAGCGGTTGAAATAGAGGCCCAAGATGTGAAGGGTAAAAAGATAAAATTAACGGCCGATGGACTGCTTTCAAGAATTTTGCAGCATGAAATAGACCATCTTGATGGCATGATTTTAACGCAAAAAGCACAGCCAGAGGCCTATCGGGTAGTGTTTATGGGCACGCCAGCTTATAGTTTGCCGACACTGGAAACTATAAAAAAGATGGGATTAACTGTTCCACTGGTAGTTAGTGAAACAGATAAACCGCTCGGCCGAACCAAGAAATTAAAACCGCCAGCAGTAAAAGAATGGGCGCTGAAAAATGAAATTCCAGTTTATCAACCAGAGAGTTTGAAAACCGAGCAAGCTTTAATCCCAATAGAAAATGCCCGGCCGCATTTTATTGTCTTAATTTCCTATGGCAAAATTTTACCCAAAGAATTTTTAGATATTCCGCCACTGGGTGCCCTCAATCTCCACGGTTCAATTTTGCCTAAACTGCGAGGCGCCTCACCGATACAAAACGCAATATTACAAGGGTTAGAAAAAACCGGCGTAACTTTAATGATTATGAATGAAAAAATGGATGAGGGGGAAATTGTGGCAACAAAAGCGCTCAATATTGAAAAAGATGATAATGCCAGAAGCTTGGGAGAAAAAATGTCCGCCTTATCATCCCAACTTCTAAAAGAAGCCCTATTACCCTACCTCAAAGATGAACTAATTCCTCAAAAACAAAACCATAAGCAAGCTTCATATACAAAATTACTCAAGAAAGAAGATGGCGAAATTGACTGGCGTAAATCCGCCCAGGAAATAGAGCGGCAAATTCGCGCATATTGCGTTTGGCCAAAATCATACACCATAATTTCTGGCAGGCGATTGATTATCCACAAAACAAAATTAGTAGATGAAAAATTAGTTTTGGAAGAAGTCCAAATAGAAGGTAAAAAGCCAATGAAATTTGACCAGTTTATCCGAGGCAATCAAAAGATGTTGACAGAATTTCAAAAAATCGATAAAATTAAAATTGAGTAAGCCCAAGATTGAAAGGTAAAGATAATGCTTTGCATCCGACTGCAACGGATGGGTAGAAAAAATGATCCTGCCTTCCGTATCGTTGTCACCCCTTCTACCAACCCTGTAAAAGGTGAATATATTCAGGCGCTTGGTAATTATAATCCAAAAAGAGGAACTCTTACTTTTGATAAAGAAAAAGTTTTAGAGTGGTTAAAAAAAGGAGCGCGGCCCTCAAATCGGGTGGCGCGTCTTTTAGAAAAGGAAAAGATTAAGCATGATTTAATAGTGGTCAAAAAATTCCGCGCTAAAAGCAAGGCAGAAATTGAAGCAGAAAAGGAAGCTGAGGAAAAGGAGAGAGCAAAGCACGAGGCAGAATTAGAAGCCAAAAAACAAGCCTGGGAGCAGGAATCAGAACAAAGAGCTCAGGAAGTAACCGCAGAGAAAGCCAAACTTGAGGCTGCCCAAGCCAAGACAGAAGAAGCCGAAGAGAAAAAAGAAGAAGAGACCAAGGAAGGTGAAGAGAAACCAGCAGACCTGTCCGCCGAAGCTTCAGCGAAGGCGGGAAAACCAGAAAAACCTGATAAAAAAGAGGAAAAAGAAAGCAGTGGGGGTCGACCTGCTGAAAAAAAGTAATAAAGTAATAGAGTAGGAGTAACCGTGGCAGAGGAAGATAAGGAATTTGTTGAATACGTCGTCAAGGCAATCGTTGACAATCCCGGCGATGTTAAAACCAATCGCCGAGTGGATGAAATGGGTGTTTTAATTGAATTGGAAGTTAACCCAGCTGATATGGGCAAGGTTATCGGCAAAGAAGGAAAAACCGCCAAAGCCTTGAGAACACTCCTTCGGGTGATGGGCGCTAAAAATAACGCCCGGATTAACCTGAAAATTATTGAACCCGAAGGCGGCAGAGAGATGGCACCAGTCGGCAAAGAAGAAAAAGAAGCCCCGGCCGAGGAAGAAAAGGCCAAGGAGAAACCAGAAGAAAAGCCAGAGGCAGGTGGAGAAGAAAAAGCCACCGAGATCATTTAAAAAGTTTCCCGCCATCGCGGGATCCCGCTCTCGCGGGTAAAAGGTAAAAGGTAAAAGTTAAAAAAAGTAATTACCTTCGCCGATTACAAAGGATCGCCTTTCCTTGTGACATGTCACATGCAACATGTTGCATGGAGTTGTGGCGATCTTTTGTTAAAAAAAGGGCCCTGACAGAAAACGTCAAAGGCCCCAGAAAGAACATCCCCCTGATTGTAATCCTTTTATAAGCTGTAGAGACGCTCAGTGCCATCACTGATTCCCTCAAGCCATCGACCATGGGAGGAAAAAGTCAATCGGTACATCGCACCCTTCTTGAATTTTTCTGCCAATTTACGCAGACGCTCACTCTCCTCTGTGGATGTAGAACCCATGAGGACGAACCGTCTCTCGGCCCCCGATTGGAATTCAAGATGCAATTGACCAGAATCGTGTTCTTACTCCTTATAGTAGCACTCCATACATTGACCAACGAAGCTGGAATCCCCCCTTTGTACAGTTACCTCTACCTTCAACAAGTGACTCGCCTCCTTTTCGGTACTCAACAAAAGGTTACCCTTTGTTGGCAATTGTATTATAGTATGGGTTTCTAATTTTGTCAAGAAAAAAACCGCCTCCCCCATGGCGGTTAATGATGGCTTGATGTTTATGCCAGCGAACCTCCGGCTACTGGCCAAACTATCTCGTGGGTAGGAAAGCTGAAGATCGCGGCTAACTTGTTATTTTCTATCATTACTAGATACCGATTTCCAACAATAAATTGATCTCTTGGAGGACAATTATCAGCAAGTCTCACTTCCCATTGTTCACTGCCTGCCGAGAAAATCAATGTATAACCTTGTTGCTCTAGAGTAACGGATGAAAGATCTCCCAGAAAAAACCCTGGGTTGCGACCCTTGGATTCTATCCAGCCACCTGCCATCTTGACTTCCCCCTTTGGGTTTGATAAAAAAATCATAGCAAATACTCTTTAAATTGTCAAGAAAATCTTGGCTTTTTTGATATTTTGAAGTATAATATTGAAAGGTTGTGATGAAAATTTCAATTATTACTCTTTTTCCAAAAATCTTTGACGAGTTTAAAAATTACTCCATGATTTATAAGGCCCTAAAAAAGGGTCTTGCTGAAATTGAAGTAATAGATTTGCGCGATTATGGTTTGGGACCCCACAAACAGGTTGATGATCGGCCCTATGGCGGCGGAGCCGGCATGGTCATGCGCGTCGATGTCATAGAGAAAGCATTATCGACGCTAAAATCAAAATTAGGACCTAAAATTATCCTATTAGCACCTACCGGTGAACAATTTACCCAAAAAATGGCACAAAAATTAGCTAAGGAGAAACAGATAGTTTTAATCTGCGGTCACTATGAAGGGGTGGATGCAAGGGTGGAGAAACTGGTGGATGAAAAAATTTCCATCGGTCCCTATGTGACAAGCGGCGGAGAGGTGCCTGCCATGGTTGTGATGGAGACAATTATCCGTCTTTTGCCAGGCGTTTTAGGCAATAAGGCATCGCTACAAGAAGAATCATTTACTGGCGGGCTTTTGGAATATCCTCAATATACCCGGCCAGAAGTTTTCAAAAAAATGAAAGTGCCAGAAGTGCTGTTATCCGGTAACCATCAAGAAATAGAAAAATGGCGCAAATCAAAACAGAAGAATATTCAATAATTACGGGTGACGGGGCGAGATGCTAGCTTTCTCAGACGGGTGGGAGGTATCTGAATGAAAATCCTAAGCACTAAATACTTACTTCGAGCAAGGCGAGAAAACAAGGTTCTGGAGCAGCTCGCAGTGAACTCGCTGTGAACTGTAGCGACAGGTTCTTCAATCCTAAACAAATCCAAAATTCTAAATCACAAATCCAAAACCCATTTAGAACATTTGGACTTAGGATTTAGATATTGTTTAGAAATTATCCCGATTGGGCTATGCCCAAATCGTGGATCTTCGATTGGCTTTAGCCAATCGGGAGATATTAGGATTTAGAAATTATGGATAATACCGACCAGGACCCGTCGATCAGCGACAAACCCGAGCGCCAATCAAACCAGAAGAAAACTTGACAACTAACTATAAACATTATATGATAAAAAAAGGAGGATAGATGAATGGCTTAGAGGAAATTCTTCACCAAGCCCAAAAAATCTTAACTTGCCCTCAATGCGGTCGCTCCTTTGAAATTTCAGAAATCCAACTCAAGGGCATGTGGGGCAATACCCTAATTTTTCAAACCAGTTGCCAGAATAATCACCCGCCAGTCAATAGCGTCTTTGTTGTTTCCTATAAAAAATCACTTGGCAAAAGCTATCCGCTGGGCCAAAAACCAGCTTTGCAACCAATAACAACGGATGATGTCTTGGATGGGGCAGAAGTGATTGATGCCTTTGACGGTGATTTTGAGAAACTCTGGCGAAAAAGTTAATATTTAGCCATGGAACAGATAGAGTTAAAAGCCCAGAAACGGAATATTTTAGGTAAAAAGGTTAAAGCGCTTCGGGCAAAAGGTCTTTTGCCCGCTATTTTGTATGGTCACCAAGTCAAATCGCAAATATTGTCTGTAGCCACAAGTGATTTTAAGAAAATCTTTCAAAAGGCCGGAACCAGTTCTTTAGTTGATCTAAAAATAGAAGATGAAAAACCAATTAAAGTGTTAATTCATGAGCCCCAACTTCATCCTGTCTATGATGAACCTTTGCATGTTGATTTTTATCTGGTAAAAATGACAGAAAAAATTAAAACTGAAATCCCGATAAAAATTGTTGGTGAGCCGCCGGCTGTTAAGGAACTGGGGGCAAACTTAATTGTCAATAAAACCACCTTGGAAGTAGAATGTTTGCCAGAGTATTTGATTTCTGAAATTGAAGCAGATGTTTCTGGCTTGAAAAATTTTGAAGATAGAATTACAGTGGGACAACTTTCTATCCCAGAAAAAATTGAAGTTTTGGCAAATCCCG
The DNA here is from genome assembly GCA_964475725.1 of uncultured Candidatus Saccharibacteria bacterium. GTDB lineage: Bacteria > Patescibacteriota > UBA1384 > CAYYXM01 > CAYYXM01 > CAYYXM01. The sequence goes on from CAYYXM010000019.1 coordinate 6,148, forward strand.
AGGAAGTAGTGGCCTTAGTAGAAGAATCAGAAACTGCAAAGGAATTGGAAGAAATGGAACAAGAAGAAGCAGCTGGAGCAGAAAAAGAACAAATTGAAAAATTAGAGGCTGAAGCAGAAGCAAAGAAAGTTGAAGAGGGCGAGGCAGCTGTAAAAGAAGAAAAACCGGCTGAAGGACAAAAAGAAGAACCAAGTGTGGGGGCTAAAACGGAACAAAAGTGACAAGCTTTTCTCTCTTTGTACTCGGATGTCAATATAATGAATATGACGGGGAAAAGTTAACTCGGAAGTTAAATGCTCTGGGCTATTCTTTGGTTAATGAAAAAAAGGCTAATTTGATAATTGTTCTTGCCTGCTCTGTTCGTCAAAAACCAGTTGATCGTATTTTTGGCAAAATTAAAGTTTGGCGGGCACTCAAAAGACAGCCAAAAATTATTTTGACCGGCTGTGTTTTACCAAAAGATAAGAAAAAATTAGGTGAAAAGGTTGATCTCATTGTTGAAAGTCAAGATTTTATCAAAAATCTGCCAAAATACCTAAAGAAATTCAAAATTCAAAATTCAAAATTCAAAATTAAACCAAAAAAATTCTTACCAAAACTTGGTTTTGTGCCAATAACTTTTGGTTGTGATAATTTTTGTACTTATTGTGCAGTACCTTATACACGCGGTCAAGAGGTTTCAAGAGTTCAAAGGGAAATATTTAATGAAATCAAAAAAATAACTGCTGATGGTCTAACCAAAATTATGCTATTGGGACAAAATGTTAATTCCTATGGATTAAAAGGAAAACGAGGGAAGAGGTGGAGCACAAAAAACCCTACTCCTTTTGTCCAACTTTTACAAAAAGTGGAAAAGATTGAGAAAGTTTGTGAAATTTCCTTTTTATCGCCTAATCCACAGGATATTTTTGATGATTTTATTGATTGGCTAAGATATAGCAAAAAATTTTCAGGCACTTTGCATTTGCCAGTCCAATCAGGCAGCAATAAAATTTTAAAAAAAATGAATCGCAAATATACAAAAAAAGAGTATTTAAAATTAATAGAGAAAATGAAAAAAGCCCGACCCAATATTTGTCTCTCAACTGATATCATTGTTGGCTTTCCGACTGAAACAAAAAAGGATTTCCAAGATACGGTTGATTTGGTAAAAAAAATCGGATTTAAAAAAGCCTATGTTTCTCAGTACTCGCCACGGCCAGGAACTGCGGCTGCAAAATTATATAAAGATGATGTGCCCAAGGATGAAAAAAAACGGCGCTGGAAACTATTAGATAGATTAATCAACCATAAATAAACTACCTCGCAACAAATCGCGAGGTATCCCTGAAGGGAAAGTTTGTTTTTAATAGGTTTTCATCCTCGTAGTAAGCTACGAGGTATTCAACCTCTAAAAACAAAAGAGAAACCCCGCCGTATTGGGCAAACTTACGGCGGGGTTTTAGGTCTTTACTACTGGGTAGTGCTCCCTCGTGACTCTGGCTCTTGGCGGCATTGGGCTGTGTCCCCCTTCTTTTTTGTCGGTACGCGAGGATTCTCTTCGGTGGGCTTTTTCGGTGGTACAATACCCAGGAGACGTGAGTCATCTAACCTACCACCCAATGCTTCTATGGCATTGTCTAGGCCGTCCGATTCCTGTTCTGTATTAACTGGAACTATTCGACCTTTCCATGCCTGACCATTGGGCGCAGATAGACCAGCTTTGTCGAGGGTGTCCTTTAGCTGCTCTGGAGTCATTGTAATGACCTCATTGGATCTGAGGCCTATCGTCCTTAACAGGGTCTCCATCTCTACGACCCTGTCTGCACCGAGGAGCAGCTTAACAAGTGCCACCTTTTTCACCTCCTCTCTTTAGGATTTCGGGGCGAAGTACTGCCTGATACGCATGGGTAGACGGTCAATGCCTGCTGATTTGAAATAACCAGCATGCTTTCTCAACCACTCCTCTCTGTCTTGTCCACCAACTGGCGCCAAACAGGCCTTGAGCTGAATAAACAACACAATGGAATCGATACTACCATTTCGGCAATCACGATGGTTCTTGCAGTAGGCATCGAGATACTCATCTGCCAGCTCCAGACACGGGCTTCTGCACGGACTTCTGACCCTTGCCATCTTTGACACCTCCTTTTTTCCCGGCAGAAGATATTACACAAAATCCCGATTTCCTCGGGATTTTGATTACCTATTTAAGGTACTTACGAGCTGCTACTTTTTCTCTTCAATCTCCTTTTGCAGTTTTTTAATCACTTCATCAATTTTTTGGGGTCCAAGATCCTTGCCACTGTATCTTACCGCTACCTTAAAAGCTTTACCATCACTATTGATTTCTCTCTCACCTATTATAAACAAATAATTTATTTTGTCAAGCTCTCCCTGTCGGATTTTGAAGGGAATCGTCTCTCGACGCAAATCAGTGGTGGCCCGGAGGCCGAGTTTGACTAAATCCTGCTGTAAACTCTCGGCTACTTTGCGATGATCAGCGCCCACTGGAATAACTCGTATTTGCTCGGGTGCCAGCCAAAGAGGTAAAAGTCCTTGATAATGTTCCAACAAAATCCCGATAAATCGCTCCATCGCCCCTAAAATTGCCCGATGAATGATTATCGGTTGTTGTTTTTTGCCATTTTGATCTATATAGAATAAATCAAAGCGCTCAGGCAGATTAAAATCAACCTGAATTGTCGTTAATTGCCAGAGCCGCCCTAAAGCATCTTTGGCTTTAATATCAATTTTGGGTCCGTAAAAAGCGCCTTCGCCCTCCTCTGTGTTATAATCAATTTTTGCTTTTTCCAACGCGGCATATAGTTCTTTAGTGGTTTTGCCCCATTTATCTTCTTTACCCAAAGATTTTGGCGGTTTAGTGGAAACATAATATTCTAAATCAGTGAAATTAAAGATTTTCAAAACATCTTGGGCTAATTTCAAAAGTTTTATTACTTCATCCTGCAATTGATCTGGCCGGCAGAAAATATGACCATCATCCTGCATAATACTTCGCACCCGCAAAAGACCGTGCAAAACACCAGTTTTTTCCTGGCGATAAACATCAGCAAATTCGGCAAAACGAAGGGGAAGATTACGGTAACTCCGCATATCATTGCCGTAGATTTTAATGTGAAAAGGACAGTTCATCGGTTTAATAAGATATTGGCTTCTTCCCTCGCCCAATGGCTCATAAATATATTCACGATAATGATCCCAATGGCCGGATTTTTTCCAAAGACCAATTCTGCCAATGTGGGGTGTGGCAACAAACTGATAATCGCTACCTAATTTCTCCCGGATGAAATCCTGCAATCCCTGGATGATTTGGGCGCCATTGGGCAACCAAATAATCAGTCCTGGTCCAACCTCATCATCCACCATAAAAATTTTCAACCGTTGGCCCAATTTTCTGTGATCTGCTTCTTCGGCTTTGGCAATATTTTTCAAATAATTATCTAATTGGCTTTGATTCTCAAAAACAGTACCATAAATGCGCTGAAGCATTTTATTTTTTTCATTGCCGCGCCAGTAGGCGCCGGCGATTTTGGTAAGTTTGAAGGCCTTGATTTCTTTGGTTGAGGTGACGTGGGGCCCTTCGCATAAATCAATAAAATTGCCGGTTCTGTAAATGGTCAGCTTTGAGGCTGGGATTTCTTCAATAAGTTCTAATTTATAGGGCTGGTCTAATCGGCCCAACAGTTTTTTGGCCTCCTCTTTAGTCAGCTCTTCTTTTTCAAACTTGAGATCTTTTTTGATAATCTTGACCATTTCGGCTTCAATTTTAGGCAGGTCTTCTGGGGTTAAAGCTTGCGGCAAATCAAAATCATAATAAAAACCATCCTCAATGGCCGGGCCAATGGCCAGTTTGGCTTTGGGATATAACTCTAAAACTGCCATCGCCAAAATATGAGAAGTGGAATGGCGCAATATCTCTAAATCTTCTTTCATCTTGTTTTAATAATAGCCAAAAATGAAGAAAAAGACAAGAAAAAGCCCCGCACTTTGGTTGCAAAGTGCGGGGCAGGGGAATACTACTCATCCCACTCGGAAGGATAGGGAAAGTTGTTAAGATCGTAGCCGGCCTTTTGTAGGGCTGTTTCAGTCGCGTTAGCCTGCCCTGTCTTAGAATAGAAATCCATCTGGGCAGAGATAAAGCGGCGGATCTCCGGCATTTTTCCTTCGGGAAAAAGAACAGAGGAATCCATGGCAAACGCCTGCCAGCCCTTCTCTAACATCCTTGGAAACAAACCTGTTTCCAGATTTTCTCTGGCAAGGTAGCTACCATAGATATGCAGACTGAACGAATGATCAATATAAGGACCGGCCGTGATTTCAAAGCCGATCACTTGAGAAAGTTTCTTGCAAAAAA
>CAYYXM010000020.1:0-10241 GCA_964475725.1 uncultured Candidatus Saccharibacteria bacterium
AACTGGCCCACATCTACACTTTGAAATCCGTTATAATGGTGTGCCAGTTGATCCATTGCAATTTCTTCCATAAATTTCTAATTAAGTTAATCCAAAATCTAATCAACAAATTTCCCCCGTGCTCAAAAGTAAAAAAATTGACAAAAATCCTTCAAAGTCTTATAATATAATTAAATTACGATGGCTATTAAAACCAAACAAAATGATAGTTTAAAAAGAATTGAACAGGAAGTAAGTGCCCTGCGCTCTTTTGTTATTGGTTTAGCCGGGAAAGATCCAGAAGGCAACTACCGGCCAGAGTTTGTCAAAAAGGTTTTAAAAGCCAGCCAAGAAGATATTGTGGGTGAATTTAAGGACTCTCAATCTTTTTTAAATAAAGTCAATGGCAATTAAGATATTTTACACTAATAGCTTTTTGAAATCAGTTAAAAAATTACCAAATCCCCAAAAGAAAAAGTTATCCCAATTACTTGAGATTTTGCGACAACAACCATTTCATCTTAAACTTCACACAAAGCAACTTACAGGATCTCTAACCGGATTTTATTCATTTAGAATTACTCGGGACTGGCGCGTAATTTTTCAATTTCTAGAGCAAAATGCAATTAAACTGATAGAAGTCGCCCACCGCAAAGAAATTTATAGATAATCATTCAAGAGTGATATAATAAAATAAAGTTCGCCACAGATTTAACATTTAACAATTTTAAGGTAAGCGCCCGCCTCGGCTTGCGCCGACGCGAGACGGGCCCGCCGACGCTCAATCTCTCTGGATAATTGGATGATCGGGGAACCCCCATTCATCCATTTATCTATTCATCTGATAATCTAATTGGGAGGGCATCATGCGGCATAGTTGTCTTGGGGCATTTTTGGCTTTTTTGCTTGTCATCTTTTTCATTGTTGGTTTTACCATCAATATTTTTTACTCAACTGCTCTCAATCCCAAACTGATTGAAAAAGAACTGGATAAATCTGGTCTTTGGGAAAAATCTCCCCAAATTGTGACCTCAGCTCTGACCAAGGAAGCTAAAACTGAGGCCGAGAAAAAACAAATGGAAGAGATGGTCAAAAAAGGCGTCACTTCTGATTGGGTAAAAACTGAGGCGGAAAGAAACATCAACGCCCTTTTTGTTTGGCTTTCCGGCAAAAGCCAGAGTTTAGTTTTGCAGGTAAATCTTAATGATGCCCAGAAGGAACTTCTAAAATCCGGCGGCGAAGCAGGGATAAAAGACAGTTACAAATTGGAAAAATTCGGCCCTGGTTATCAGTATTTAAATCCTCAGGAACAAACTTACAGCCATTTGCCGGCAGTTTATCAAGTTATTAAATACATTATGTGGGGCAGTTTTATTATGGCGGGCTTGATGCTGGTGTTTTTGGTGTTGATGTGCCTAAAATCTCTCCGGTCAATTTTCCGCTGGGTGGGGGTGCCTTTGATGATTGCCAGTTTCGGGTTTTTAGTGATGTCATTTATTGCCAAAATACTTGTCAATATTTTTACCAAAGGTCTCAATTTTGGGCCGAACATTGACAAAGAACTGGCGACGGTTATCTTGAATCTCATCACCAATTTATCTAATGCTTTTACCTCCCGCATAATGCTCCAGTCAGGCATTATTTTTGCCGTTGGGTTGGTGATGGTGATTGTGTCTTTCTTTTTCAAAAAAGTTATTTTAACTGGAACGACAACGCCAGCGCCTGCCACTCCACCATCGCCGACTTCTCCCCAACCAGCCAAAAGTGAACCAGAAGCAAAAAAGAAATAACTGACATATATATTAAATTAAAGTAAGCGTCCCATTACTTCTCAACCTCTTGCAGTATTCTTACTCTAAGAAATCTGCAAATAGGTTTAAAAAGTAAGGGACTTTCGGGAATTTCTTTCTGCCTGGAAACGAAATTCTCGAAGCGGAGGCCAAATGAGTAAAGAAAATTTTACCACCGAGGAAGCCCAGCAAGTTGGCGAGCAATTGGGAATAGATTGGAGTAAATTTGATGTGGAGCAGTTTCGTATGGGTATGGATGTAGAGTTAGAACATGGAACAGTTGATCGCCATACTAATGTTACCGATGATAATCCTTTAATGACTGGAAAAATCGCCCTGGCCCATCTCAATGAATTTGCCGATTATTATACTCGGCTTGATAAAATGGAAAAAGAGGCAGAGGGAAAATAGCGGGTCCTGCTCGGGTATCCCTTCTTCAAGACCGTTCGTTCCCCCAGCGAGGGAACTCACTAATACTCGGCTCGCTCCTCTTCGCTTTGCTCAGAGACCATGCCCGCTCGCCTCCGCAGTCTTTCAGAAGTGGATACCACTCGCACCCGTTAAAGTATAAAGAGATAGAAAAGAAAGCTAGCGCCTCGCCGCTGCCTCAATAATACTTCCCACCCGTCTGAAGTATATACTACTCGCACCCGCTAAAAATAATAAGAAAGAAAGATAAAAACTAGAGTAGTTTACTTTTTAACCCGAAGATTTAAAAGTTCAAATAATTGTAGATACAATTTTTTATTGCAGGCGAAAAACCCCTCAGCATATTTACCGGCATTGTACATACCTGCCCGATACTGATTTAAACCCATTATGGCTTCTAAATAACCACGGGAAGATAATTGCGATTTGTGGGCCAAAAGCGCCCGTTTTTTATAATCAATAACCTTATCAATATTTACTAATCGATTAGCATAAATTGGCGACCAAATTTCGAAGGAAAAGATTTGGCCGGCAAAATCATATCTTGGCAAAACTTGATAGAAGATTTTGCAAGTTTCCAGATGATCGGGATGGGGATCTAAAAAAGAAGGAAGATAAATAATATCTGGGGAAAAGGTAGATAAGATATTTTCTAAAAGTTTAATTGTTGTGCTGTTGGCCGAGAAATGTCCATCTTGATAGCGCCAAAAAATTGGTTCATCTACTCCTAAAATTAAAGTTGCCTCTTTAGCTTCCTTTTCTCTTGTTTGGGCCAATCGTCGCCGGTCAGAGCGGGTAAAAATTTTATTTTTGGGTAGTCCTCCCGATCCATCAGCCAAATAAACGATCTTAACTTGATCATCTTTTTGGATATGAAGTTTAATTATGCCGCCACATCCTATCACGTCATCATCAAGGTGAGGGGATAGAATGAGAACTCTTCCTTCCGGTGGCGTTTTAATAATTTCCAATTTTAAACTTGAGGCCGTTGCCTGACGAAAAATTTCATAACCTAAAAATTTTCGCAAATTATTGATGTGGAGTAAATTATCTTTGAGACGTTTCAGATTCACCTTTACCTCGTTTCTATATTAACCTAAAATACGATACAATGTTAATAGATACAATTTATGAATCAAAATAATGGCGAGCAATCGTCAGTTTTTTCACAATCAGTTAGTTGGAAGACAATTGTAATTGTTTTATTTTTCCTTATTGGCATTTATTTGCTTTTTCCCAAACTGATTGGTGCAGAACAGGCCGTCAAACTTTTATCAAAGGTTAACAAATTTTATTTAATTTTAGCAGTAACAGCAGAATTTATAAGTTATTGTGGAGCAGCATGGCTTTTAGGAATCATTCTATCTCGACTTGGTTATAAAATCACGTTTTTAGATCGTTTTCGCCTTAGTTCCATTGCTGCCTTTGCCATTCATTTTTTGCCCATTGGCTCTTTTGGCCAAGGGGCAATTGATTATTATTTTTTGAATAAAAGGAAAGTTGCTACTGGCTCAGTTTTGATTATGTTTATACTGCGAATGATTTTTACCTATGGGGCTTTTTTATTTTTATTTTTTATTGGCCTTTTAATGGTGCCAATTTATCCCCATTTGAATTTTTCGCCAAAAATTATCTCTTTTTTCCAAGCCGCCCTTATTATCTGGGGCATTTGGTACATGGTTTATTTATACCGACATAAAGAAAAATTTAAAACTCGGTGGGATAGATATTTAATCCTAATCAATAGAATTGTTAGAAGATTTGGTAAGAAGCCGATTGCTTCCCAAGGGGCTGATGAGGCCTTTGAAGATATTTACCAGGGGATGGGACTTTTTGCTCAAAGAAAAAGAACATCCTTTTGGGCAATTATAGCTGGTTTGGTTTATTGGTTGGGCGATATGTTATGTTTATTTTTTGTATTTTTGAGTTTTGGTTATACCATTGGCTGGGGGCTTTTGATTTTTGGTTATGGGGTGGCCACTTTGGCTGGTTTAATTTCTTTTATCCCCGGTGGTTTAGGAGTGACAGAGGGATCCTTGGCTTTGATTTATAGTGGATTAGCCATTCCATCCTCCATTGCTTTAATGACGATTTTAGTTTTTCGCTTCTTTTCTTTTTGGATCTGGATTCCGGTTGGTTTGGTTTCCTACCTGACTTTAAGGAGGGGCAATAGTGAGGGCGGTTAAGTATCTATTGGTTTTGATCTTAGGACTTGCTTCCGGGTTTTTGCTAACCTATCTATTTTATTTTAATTTTATTTACCAGGGCAATACTTTATCGCCTGTTGCATTACTGGTTCAACCTTTTCAAAATATTTCCTTTTCCAGCCAACCCGATCAAATTTCTAAAGTACCAGTTTTGCTTTATCATTATGTCCGGATTAGCCCTGAGTCGCCAGAGGTAGGAACTAGTTTGGAGGTCCGGCCAGAAGAATTTTTTAAACAAATTGAGTATCTTTATACCCAAGGGTATCAGACGACCTCCTTGGATTTACTTTTTGCAAAACAATCTGGGAAAAAAATTATTATCACTTTCGATGACGGTTATAAAGATGCCTTAGAGAATGCTTACCCAATTTTGGAGCAATATGGTTATACTGCTACCATTTATCCCATTGTCGGAAAAATTGGCAAGGAGGGTTATGTTAGCTGGGATGATTTAGTCTTTTTAGAAAAGGCAGGTTGGACAATTGGCTCCCATACATTAAATCATGCCAATTTGACAAGCGTTAGTAGTCAAAAGGCCTACTCGGAATTGACAGAGAGTAAAAAACAATTAGAAAAATATTTACACAGACCAGTTGATCATTTTTGTTATCCCTTTGGCGGATTTGATTTTAGTGCCCAAATGCTGGTCAAAGCAGCCGGCTATAAAACCGCTGTGACAACCGTCATCGGCAAAACCAATTCGTCAGGCGAAAAATTTGCCCTCAAAAGAATCCGTATTAGCGGTGGCTATTCATTAGAACGGTTTATTAAAGCAATTAATACCAATGAATAAAGACTATCAGGCAACAATTTCCGAAATTTTTCATCGTTTAGAGACAAATCTGGCTGGTTTGTCTGACAGGGAAGCATTTTTGCGGTTAAGCCGCTATGATTTAAATCAGTTGAAGGAAGTCAAAAAAACCAAATTATTTTTGCTGTTCTTAAAACAATTTGAAGATTTATTTTTAGTCATTTTAGCAGTGGCGGCCGTCATTGCTCTTTTTGTTGGTGAGCCAAGAGACACGATGATAATCTTGGCCATTATTTTCATTAATGCCATTATTGGTTTTAGCCAGGAATACAAGGCAGAGAAGATACTTTCCGCTTTCAAAAAACATTTGCCTTCTTTTTCCAAGGTTTTGCGGGGTGGGACTGTTAAAAAAGTTTTAAATCTACAACTTGTCCCCGGCGATATTTTAATTTTGGAGACAGGCGATGCCATTGGCGCTGATGCCCGGCTTTTAGAGTCATATGACCTTGAAACCAATGATTTTTCTCTCACCGGTGAGTCAGCTCCCCAGACAAAAAAAGTTTATCAAATCAGTCAAGATAAAGTTTTATCCGATATTGACAATATGGTTTTTATGGGGACAACAATAGTCGGCGGCAATGGCAAAGCAGTAATTGTTAAAACTGGCATGGAAACAGCCATTGGCCAAATCGCCCAGCAGTCCCAAACAATCAAAGAAGAAAAAACGCCTCTGCAAAAAGAATTAATCCATACTGGGAAGACTATCGCCAAAATTGCTTTGTGTATAGCTGTTTTTGTCTTGATCGCTCTTCGTCTTTTGGGCCACCCTTTAAATGATAGTTTACTCTTTGCCGTTGTGGCGGGTTTGGCTATGGTGCCTGAAGGGTTGCCGGCGGCGGTTTCTGTTGCCCTGTCTTTGGGGGCTCAGCGGATGCTTAAAAAGAATGCTTTGGTTAAAAAATTGCTCCATGTGGAAAGTTTGGGTTCAACAACAGTAATTTGCACTGACAAAACAGGCACCCTGACAACTGGAGAGCTATCGGTGGCAGAGGTCAAAATATTTTCTAAACTTAGAGAAGCAGAAGAAAGTTTAGAAAATATTGCTCTTTTATGTAATCAGGCAGAAATTGGAGAACATTCTATCGGCGATCCGCTTGAGGTGGCTTTATTAAAATATTATCAAACAAAAAAAATCAATTACCGAGAGATTAGAGAGGAAAATAACAAAATTGATGAAGTCCCCTTTGATTCTTTGCGAAAAATGATGACTATTTTATATCAAAAGGAAAGACGATTTTTTTCTTATACAAAAGGAGCTTGTCTGGAGATTTTGGAAAAATCAAACTTAGAGGAAAAAGAAAAGAATGTCATTTTAGAGACCAATAATGATTTTGCCAAAAAAGGTTTGCGGGTGATTGCTTTTGGCTGTCGGGATTTTGGCAAAAGCAAACCAGACAAAAGGGAGCTGGAAACCAATTTGGATTTTATTGGACTGGTTGCCTTCCAAGATCCGCCAAGAGAGGGAGTGAAAGAGGCAATAAAACTATGTCGGCAAGCCAAAATCCGCGCAATTATGATTACTGGCGACTATGAGTTAACTGCTTTGTCTATTGCCCAGCAAATTGGTATGGCAGATGACCAGACACAAGTTGTTACAGGAGAAGAGCTTCACAAAATGGATGATAATAAATTAAAAGAAATTTGCAAGCAAGATATTATTTTTGCCCGGGTTGAGCCAGGACAAAAACTGCGCATTGTCCAGAGTTTACAAGACAATGGTGAAATTGTGGCGGTAACTGGTGATGGCGTCAATGATGTACCGGCTTTGGTGAAAGGCAATATTGGGGTAGCAATGGGAAAAATTGGTACAGATGTAGCCAAAGAAGCGGCTGATATGATACTTTTGGATGATAATTTTGCCACCATTGTTTTGGCTATCAGAGAGGGCAGACGAATTTTTGACAATGCTAAAAAATTTGTTTATTACGTCTTATCTTCTAACTCAGGCGAGCTTTTTACTCCCTTTTTAGGTATTATTTTAGGTCTTCCCTTACCTTTGATTGCCATTCAAATTTTAGCTATTGATTTGGGGACCGATCTTTTTCCTTCCTTGGCACTTGGTGTGGAAAATGAAGAGGAAAATATTATGAAAAGACCGCCCCGGCCACTCGATGAGAGAATTTTGGGAGTTAAAATGCTTTCCAAACTTTTCCGCGTGGGGGCAATTATGGGTGTTTTGGGTATTGGCATATATTTGATCAGTTTATATGAAGGTGGCTGGCATTGGCGAGATTGGTTATCTTCTGATAATCATTTATACTGGCGGGCAACTGCTTCTGTTTATGCCACTTTGATTTTGTGTCAGGCAGCCAATGCCTTTTCCTGTCGGTCCCAGCGGAATTCAATTTTCCAAATTGGCTGGTTATCCAATAGATGGTTACTGGTGGCAGAATTAATTTCGGCTGTTATGCTTTGGGCGCTGATGAGTATTGGAGTCTTAAATAATGCTTTCCGGATGGAATCGCCATCATTTTTAGCTTGGACCTTGGTTTTTGCTTCCTTTTTCATCTTTTTGGCAATTGAAGAAGTAGTTAAGAAAATCCAGCGGCTGCGGGGTTGATCTTTCTTTTAACTTATGTTATAGTCAAAATCTCAAGCACCTTAGCAAATCGAAAGGGGGAAGCAGGATGTTGAATAGAGATCAATTGTTGAAGATGCTTCCTTTTGGTCCGGAGGCTTTATGCATTGATGGCATTACAACCATTGATGAAAAAGCCGGCCGGGTAGAAGGGTGGCGTGAGGTAACAGATGAGGATTGCGCCGGCCATCTGCCTGGATTGCCGAGGTTGGCTGGCAGCAGAATGCTGGAAATGGCTCTTCAGGTGGCCAGTGTCTTATATGCGCTGCTTGATGAGTTCGGTATTCTGATGAAAGTGGAAAGGTTTGTTGTTTTGTCCCAAGTTCTACCAGGCCAGAGGTTGATTATCAGGGTCTCGCAGCATGCGCGCGAGATGAAAGGCGCTTGTGGCGGCATTGAGGGGTGGGTGGGTGACCAGCAGGTTTTCGAAGGAGAGGTTTGGGCTCAAATTCGTCCCATCTCGCTTCTTCGGCGGGCGCAAAACCCAACAAGATGACCCTGTCATATCAGCTAGATCCAAACCGGGTTAGGTGGGAACCCGGTTTTTTTGTTATAAAATATAAAAAGGAGGTAGCATGGCAGATAGTCAACTGGAACAATTTAAAAAAGAACGGCCAAAAATTAAAAAGGAAATTCAACAACAAACCACGGGTTATATTTTGGCGGCTTTTGGTTTTGTGGCAGGGCTGGCTTGGAATGAGGCAATCAAGGCAATAATTGATTATGTTTTTCCAGTCATCTCTGGCAGTTTATGGGCAAAATTAATTTATGCCCTGCTGGTAACAATTTTAGTAATTATCGTGGGAATTTATTTAAATAAATTAGCTGACACTAAAGAGAACTAACTATTAATACAACTATTATATTGCTGGATTTGAGAGTTATATTGTTCTATTAAGGTTTTATTTTCATTATAAAGAGTCTGCAGGTTTTGGACCTGGGTTTGTAGTTGGCTGGCTTGGGAGAGTTTTGCTTGACCTTGATCTTGAAGACTTTTGCCCTCATCCCAATAAGGTTGGGCTTGGCTTTTATCACCGGTTTGGGCATAAATTTGATTGCCTTGTTCGATTTTGGCATTTCCTTGTTGGACAAGGGCATTGCCCTGTGAAGAAAGAGTGCTAATTTGTTGATTTAAACTGTTAATTTGGCTATATTGGCTTTCATTTGTTTCAATCTGTTTTTTCAGATTTTCATCTGGTTTTGTACAGTTTGGCATTGGCTTGCCAAATTCCTGAACTGCCAGCCAGGTTTTTCTATCTTTATAAACATTTAATCCTGTTGCCACACCGATTTGAGTAAAATCTTTATTTAAAATATTAGCTCGATGGCCAGGTGAATTCATCCAGGCATCAACCAATTCTTTTTCGCTCATGAAATCACCCAGGGCTAAATTTTCACCCAAGGATTTATAATTATAACTAACTTCTTTGGCTAAATCTCCAGCATCCTTGCCGGAAGGAGAAGTATGGGCAAAATATTGGAGATTAAACATATCATTGACTTTATTTTGGGCAGCCTGAGTTAGTTTTATATTTTCCTCTAAAGGTTTTAAGCCGTTTTGTTGGCGATAATAATTAGTCCATTTAATAATTTCATCTGGCGCTAAAGTTGGGGCTTGTTGGGTTCGAGAGGGACCAGTTAAAGCACCCGGTTCTAAAACAGCAGAAGAGTTAGAGGATTTTGTTTGATTTTTGTTAGAAATATAGCCCAAAACAAAATAACTGCCAGCAGCTGCTAAAAAAATTAGAACTATCCCTAATATTATAAAAATAATTTCTTTTTTCATTTTCGACTCCAAGGGAGGAGAAAACAAGGTTCTTCCGCGAAGCGGAAGGTTCTTTTCTTTACTTCAATAGGAGGTCATCTTTCTTCTATTGTACTATATTATTTGATAATAACTAAAAATTTATATATAATGTAATTTAGCGGTCTACTTGGCGGCTGCTGATGGTCCTGCTGTTCTTCTCATACCGCGAAAGTGTATGGGGAGATACGCCTTGTAGTGCCAGCAGGACCATCCATTTGACTCTTCAACTCTGTTCAGAGTCAACCCCGAGTCTATCGAGGGGTTGACAATCTGGCGGCGGGAGGGGGGGACGATGATACCGGAACCACCAAACCAACTAAAGGGAGGTGAACAAGGTATCCCCTTGCTCACTTTCCACCTTCTCGCAACCTCCTCTCGCCGCCTTGCTTTATCCGCTTTGGCAGTGGCAAGTCTTCGCCATGATTCCCTTGAAAGGAAGAACGCTGTCCCTCGCTCAGGGTTCATGGCGCCGCGCCAATTCTTGCCGCTGCCTTGATGTGTTCGCCAAGGCCAGGCGGACATATACACCCCCGACCGGCGGGTTTCTCTACTCCCGCCGGTTTTTTTTATTTTAAGAGGCTGAATACCTCGAAGCTTGCTTCGAGGATGAAAGCCTATTATGAACGTAGTGAATAACAAG
>CAYYXM010000021.1:0-10079 GCA_964475725.1 uncultured Candidatus Saccharibacteria bacterium
AATTTTTTGTGCCTTTTTCGTCATAAAAAATCCTTTTATTAAAATTTATCAGAAAATTACCGATTAGGCAAGAGAAAAATCATCTTGACTTACAAATGAAGTTATTATAGATTGGTCTTAGGAATTGCAGAACCTTGAAAGGGAGGAAAGAAGATGGCACGCTTTGAGGACACGCCGGAGCTTTTCGGTGGGGGCGCAGGTACAGGCACAACTGGCAATATAATCTGTGAATGGTGCGGAACAAACTATGGTAACCGAGAAAACGAGTAGGGGGAACCAACTTCGCTGGATAATGAGAGTATTTCTCATACCACCTTTGGGGGGGAAACAAATTTGCGAGTGCTGTTTTGAGGCAGTCGAAAATGCAGTGCTACAACGGATGGAGGATATTATCCCCTGGTTTACCAGAATTCTGCAAGCCCGGGAACGGCAAACTGAAGCCATGCAAAGGCTGATTGCCCAACTGCGAGAGACCTTACAACAAACAGAAAACCCAGCAGACCAAAGGGGGGTCTAAAACCCATACGCTCTCCATTCTTAACCATAAAGCGGTGAGATAACTTCAACCCGCTTTTTTCTTACCCAAACAAGATCCTTGCCCCTGTCATAAAACCACCGGAGATGACGGCGGTGGAGAGGTTGTCGTCAATGCCCCACAGCAAGGCTTCGGTGATGCTGGCAGTTAAGGCGCCGACAAAATAAATTAGAAAGCTTAATCCTAAAATTGGCGATAAAATATAGCCGGCCACCAAAGAAAAAGTAAAGAAAGCCAAAGTCCCCTCCAAAGTTTTGTCAAAAAATCTGCGCCGGCCATATAAAATGCCTAAAATTTTGGCAAAAAGATCGCCGAAAATTAAGAAAAATAAAACCAAAATGGCAATGGATTTATCAAAAATCAAAATAGAGAGAAAAGCGGAAACTGTAAACATAGTCATCGACGAAAAATGGGCTTTTTCTTTTTCTTTTAATAATTTTTTGACATTGGCAAAAAGGAACAAGTTGATGCCTGAGTACCAAAGCCGGATGCCGTCAAAAAGCAAAAATACGAGCGCTACAGAACCAACTAAATACAAAGGAATAGTTTTGCCAAGATAAAAATAGAGCAGTGGAAAAACAATGGCGGCTGGCCGGGCAAGGGTACGCCAGTGAAGGATTTTTTCTTTATTTTCGCCTGTCGTTTGAAAAAGCCGATCTTTAATTATATGTATAATGATAACAACAAAATGCCAACCCAGAAGACAATCGAGAAAAAGCGTTTGAGTATTGCTGCCGATTTCTTTATAAATCAAATAGCCAAAAAAGGGAATGGTGAATAATCCCACGATCTCGCCTTGGCGAGAGATAAAAAGAAGCGAGAGAGCAAATAAAGCAATAATTAAAAATGGGGTAAGGCCCAGCTGTCCCTTCCAAATAAACAAAACGAAAAGATACAAAACCATGGCCACAGCTGTTGCCGAACCTTCTCCGCCCCGAAATTTTAAGTAAAATGGAAAGGTATGGCCCAAAATGGCGGCAAAGCCAGAGGCGTAAATCCAAGGCAAAGAAAGATGGAAAATCTGCCAGGCGATGAGCATCGCCAAAAGCCCCTTGGACATATCAAAAATAGCCGTGATAACTGCCGGCCCCATGCCTAAAATATGTTTAACATTAGTTGCCCCGGCATTTTTGGTGCCGACTTTTCGTATATCAATTCCCTTGAGCACTTTCCCCAAAATAAAAGCCGGGGAGATAGAACCGAGAAGGTAGCCGAGGAGGATTGATAAAATATTAATCATAAATATCCCTACGATGGCCAAGGGCAAAAAATATCGCCTCTTTATTCCTAAAATAAACTACTTTACGACAAGCCGTAAAGTATCCCTAACGGGCAAGTTTGTTTTTCGACGCTTTTATTCCCGCAACAAATTGCAAAATTTAGCATCTCAAAATAAAAAAGTGCCCTATAGCGTCGGGTTAGTCGGAAGGAATAGACACCGGGCAATTGTTTAATTCTTTTGGTATGTAAGCGAGGATCTAACCAATTTTGCTTAAAAATGACTTCTTGTTTTTGAAATATCTTTTGAATACTAATGGGGAGTTTCGCGTAGGTTTTATTAAAATTTTGAGTTCTTTCAATTATCATCTCTCTGGCGGGAAGGTCTTGATTGCTTCTAAATAATTCTTTTTAATTTCAGCAGAATTTTCATATTCGTCTAAACTCTCCTCTGGGATAATAAGCAAAAGTTTGCGAAGATATTTTTTAACTTCAGCCAGTTCTTTAGAAAGAGTTTTGAGGGATTGATTGTCGGAAGCAGTTACTTGTGCCATAATTTTAGTTTATCCTTTTTGCCTTCAGTTGTCAAATTTTTCCACTGAATCTCCGATCGGACTTACAGTGGGAAATACAAGAAAATCAGCATAGGCGTAAATTGTTGTAAGTTCGTTGAATACTTTTCCCAAACTTTTCCCCAATATAACATCCTCTCCACCGCGGAGCTCCTGTTTTTTCGGCATTAGCCGAAAAGAAAAGCTGGGGAAATAGAGCCGAGGAGATAACCGAGAAGAAGGGAAAGAATGTTTGCTAACATCAATATTATTGTATCATTTTTTATCAAAAAGGGGCGACCCCGCTATGCGGGGTTTTTTGCCTTGTTCAGGTTCAACTCAAGGTTCGTATTTTAACCATTAATATTATAGCATAAAACCCTTGAAAAGTCAAGAGAGCACTACACTAATTCCACTAACAGCCAACACTAATGACACAAATATAATTTTTGCGGGTGGGAGGTATCTAAATTCACTACTTTTATAATTTAGCGGGTGGAAGGCGAAGGCGCTAGCTTTCAACGGTGAGTTAAGCGTAGTGCAGTCCCGCCATGGCGGGACGAAACGCTCACCTTGAAAGCGCGACGAGCCTAGACAGGACCCGCTATTTTCCTATTTTTGGCAAACTGGGCACCAAAAGGCACTTCTTCCGCCGATTTTTTCCCGTTTTATTTTCCCGCCATCCCCTCTCGCACAGGGGTTTCCTTCCTTTTGATAAACTTTGGCATAATCCATAAAATTACCTTTAGACCCGTCCAGCCGGACATAGGTACTTTCCGAGGAGCCGCCCATTTTTATAGCAATTTCCAATATTTTCCCAATCGCCCGATATAATTCTCCTACTTCGGCTGGTTTCAAATCCCCGGCCGGCCTTTTAGGTGCAATTTTTGCTTCCCACAAAATCTCACTGGAATAGATATTGCCCAGCCCAGCAATTAAACTTTGATCCATTAAAAAGTCTTTGATTTTGGTTTTGGATTTTTTATTGAGAAGCTCCTGCAATTTTTCCTTGGTAAATTCTTTATCCGTCGGCTCAATCCCAATTTCGGCTAATTCCTTGTTACTTATTACATGTTGCTTGTCGCTAACCTTCATCCAACCAAATTTCCGCAAATCATTAAAATAAAGTTTTGAACCATCGGAAAAGGTAATCTCTACCGCCGTAAATTTGTGAGGCAAAGGCGCGCCATACAAAACTTTTTCCCGATGTCCACCTTCATACAATTTCCCACTTTTATCCTCATAAACTAATTGGCCAGTTAATTTCAGATGAGTCAAAAGAGTTACATCACCCGACAACTCCAAAATAATCAGTTTTCCCCGCCGGCTGGCGCCTTGGATTTTCTTGCCGATTAGTGTTTTAGTAAAACCAGCCACATTGCCACCAACCGCCTTTGGCCAGGCAACTTTAACATCTTTGATGGTCTTACCCATCAATTTTTGCTTGGCGCCCCGGACTAATGTTTCTACTTCTGGTAATTCTGGCATTTTTACTCCAATTGGCTCTTTCTATGTCGTCTAATGATTAAATAGATAAGAAGACCAATTAAAATTAAAGCAGCTCCACCCAATCCATAAATCAGTGGCGAAATACCAAAAAGAATGGCTTTTGTTGTGAGAGATGCGGTAGTTGTAGAGCTATAACCAGCTTGAGTAGCTCCTTCTATGGTAAATTTGGCAATTACAACTTTGGCTGAAGTATTGCCTTTAGGATCAATCACTTGGGCTTCAAGTCGGTGTTCGCCAGGAGGAAGCGTCTGGGTCAGTGTGTAAGTCCAGTTGCCTTTTTTATCTGACTTTACTTCAGCGGTAATGGGCTCCGAATAAATCCAGAGTTTGACGGTGGAGTTGGCAGTAATTGTAGTGCCGGAAAAAGTAATGGGTTGGCCTTGGGGAATAGGAGTGCTATAAATTTTATTGATTGGTAGTTTGTCGTTATTAATAATGGAAAGGGTGGGAGGGGAAAGTTTAGCTTGGTAAGAAGGTGGTTTGGTTGTTGTGGTTACGGTAGGTGAAATTACTGCTGTAGATGTATCACTGGCAGTAAAATTAACATTGAGTTTTAATGTCGAAGGATTATTTGGATCAATAGTGCCTTCGTTTAGAACACATTGTTGCTCTCCCCAGCCAAAATATCTTCCCACGGTAGTCCACATAATAGTTTTCTGTTCTGGAGTTGTTGATTGGATTTCAAAATAAAAATGCTTATCATAAATTTTAGCGCCCGATGAATTCATATATGTCTCTATTAAAGTAGACAAACAGTTTACTGTATTATTGGAACCAGTGACATAAATACTACCGGGTCCAAAATATTTCTCTTCGGTTTTAGAATAGCCATCTTTATCTGTATAATATTGATTATTCGAATCAATTATATGAGGAAATGACTCCATCAAAACAGTTACAGATATTTTATCTTGCCCATTTGCAACCGCTGTATCTTTATTGGTAGTTAAAGTATAACCATAAGGAGTAGTGCCACCACCTGGAATTGTTACTTGCCCCGCAAATGCTCTTAAAGGAAAAACAATAACAAACATCATTAAGACTAGGAATAATATTATTCTATTCTTCATTTATTTCCTCCTTAAAATAATGTTGCTTGTTGATTTTGATTTGCCTCTGCCTGACCAAAAATATCCACCTTGCCAAAAACTCCATCATAACCGGGTTCCACTTTTATTTTACCACTTCTTACGAGATCTATTCCTTGCTTGATTTTCTCATCAATCGCCATTTTTTTCAATGGCATTTCCAATAAAATTTCAAACTCTGAACCAACTGTTGTCACTAAATTCAAGTATTGGCTATAAACTGCCTTGCTGGTTTTCTCCACTCCCATTGATTTAGCGATAATTTCCATCAAAGGGACGATTGATTTAAAAGACGGAAATTTTTCTGATGTAAAACCCTCGTCCCGGTCAGCCAGTTTTTCCACTCTCTGCATCACACCGACGGTCAGCGGCCGTTTACAGACCGGGCAAATGTTATTATTTTTCAAACTCTCTTTGGGGGACAAAACCACATTGCAGTTTCTGTGACCGTCAAAATGGTATTTGCCCTCTTCGGGAAAAAATTCCAAAGTTGATAAATATTTGGAATCTTTATTTTTTAAGATTTTGACCATCTCGGCAAAACTTGGCTTTTCCATTTCAAAAATTGTTGCCTCCCGCATAAGATTTGGTGCGCTGTGGGCATCGGAAGAGGAAACCAAAGAGAGCCGATCAATAGCTGAAAGCCGCCAGTTCATCGGTGGATCACTGGAAAGTCCTGTCTCTAAGGCAAAAATATTTTGAGATAACTGTCCAAAACACTCTTCCAGCGAGTCAAAACCGGAATTAGAACCAAATAAAGAAAACCAAGGCGTCCAAATATGAGCGGGAACAACGACAATTTCCGGATCAATTTCCCAAACAATTTGGACTAACTGCTCGCTGTCTAGCCCCAAAATCGGCCGGCCATCAGAATATAAATTGCCCATGGTGGTTAATTTCTGATTGACCGCTTGAGCTGATTTAACAGAAGGATAAAGCAAAACCAGATGGATTTTTCTCACTTTTCCGGCTTTGGAATAAATCAAAGAAATTTCTGATGAAATGACAAAGCGGGGAGCATTTTTTTCTTTAGCGCTTTTCAACTTTAAAAACCCGCTGCCATCGTCTTGTAATTTTTCTTTGATTTGGGCAAACCAAAAAGGATGAGTGGCATCACCGGTACCAACCAAATCAATACCTTTATATTTAGCCCACTTATAAATTTCCTCCAGCTCTAAACTTTTGGAGGTGGCACGGGAAAATTTGGAATGAAGATGAAGATCAGAAACAAATTTCATATAAATCCCAATGTCAAAATCCAAATGGCAAATCAAATCCTAATGACTAAATGTCCAATTTATTTGGATTTTAGATTTTAGATATTCATTTGACATTTGAGCTTTAGATTTTGGGCTTCATTCATACCGTAACGCATCAATAGGATTTTTGCGAGCGGCACGAAGGGCCGGTAAAAAGCCAAAAACAATGCCAACGATAACACAAATGCCAGCCGCCAAAATTAAGGAATAGGGCGTAATTACTGGCGTCAGGGAAGATTTCCAAACAACAATTTGCGTGCCGAGGAAAGTAAATAAAATGCCAATTGCCCCGCCAAATAAAGCCAAAACCACTGCCTCAATCAAAAACTGCCACAAAATTATCCAAGGCGTGGCGCCAACTGCCTTACGCAAACCAATCTCCCGCGTCCGTTCGGTGACCGAAACCAACATTATATTCATAATTCCCACACCTCCTACAATCAAAGAAATAGCAGCAATGGCAGCCACAGCCGTGGTTAGAAGATTGAGGATAGTGCTAAGCATGCCTAGTAAATCTTCTTGAGTGGCAACAGTAAAATCTTCTTTGGGATGACGCAAAAGCATATTTTCTTCAATTTTAGGAACGATATCATCAATTTTATAATTATCATTAACTTTAATGCCGATGCGAAGAATTTTTTCCTGATTTTGGCTGAATTTTTTAGCCTGGGCAAAAGGAATAGCGCAAATCGATTCTAAATCTGAGGAAAAAAGAGAATTGGAAGTAGGCAGGGAAAGTTGGCCAATAATCTCAAATTCTGTTTTGTCTAAAGTAATTTTTTCGCCTATCACATCTTCCCGGTCATCAAATAATTGCCCTCTAATCTTATCAGCGATAACAATGACATTTTTATCTTTATCGCTCTCTTCCAGAAAACGGCCGTGGGATAATTTAAAGCCAGTCATAATATTTTTCATAGCCGGCTCCAATCCAGCAATAAGAGGAGAGGCAATTTTATCATCTTTTTTTAAAGCGCCAGCCACCATGGCCATGGGAGAAACTGCCTCCACACCTTCAATTTTTCTAATTTCCTCAACATCCTGATATTTTAAAATATCGCCAGAAATTAAAGAGGCCGGATTGCCCATGGAACTCATATTAGACTGCCCCTGGCCAATGGGGATCTCGCCTCCTACAATAAATACAAGATTAGATCCCAAATCTTTGACGGTTTTTTCCACATCACGTTTGAGCCCCTCGCCAATGGCCATTAAGGTTGCCACTGAGGCAATGCCAATGATGACTCCCAGCATGGTCAGAAAAGCTCTGGATTTATTAGCCCAGATGGAAGAGAGGGCCATTTTGAAGGCCTGCCAGATCACTCTAACCTCCCGTCTTTGATTTTTATAATTCTATTTGCTTTTTGAGCCAACTCCGGCGCGTGGGTAACTAAAATAATTGTCTTGCCGACTTTGTTGAGGTTTTGCAGAATTTTAAGAATTTCTTGGCCTGAATGGCTGTCCAAATTACCGGTTGGCTCATCAGCCAAAATTATTTCTGGATTACAAACTAAAGCTCGGGCAATAGCCACCCTTTGCTGTTCGCCGCCGGAAAGTTCTGAGGGCCGATTTTGGATTTTATCTTCCAGCCCAACTTGTTTTAAAACCTGCAAGGCCCTTTGCCGGCGATCTTTTATTTCGCCATAAACTGTCGGCAAAATCACTTGTTCCAATGCCCGCATTCTGGGCAAAAGATTAAAAGTTTGAAAAACAAAGCCGAATTTTTGATTACGAAGTGTGGCCAGAGTTTTTTCCCGGGTTTTGCGGTCAATTTTTTTGCCTTCCAATTGATATTCACCCTCTGTTGGCCGATCTAAAAGGCCAATCAAATTTAATAAAGTTGATTTGCCACTGCCAGAAGGGCCTTGAATGGCGACAAATTCACCTTTTTGAATCTCTAAATTGATATCACAGAGGGCTTTAAAACTAATTTTGCCTTGTCCATAGATTTTAGAGATATTGTTTAATTTTATTTGGGCTGACATATTGTTACATTATAACTGAAAGTTAAATGCTTTGCATTACAACTGAAAGTTAAATGTTTTACATTATATATACTAACTTATGGGTTGACAACTCAAGGAGAATGTGGTAGAGTAAATCAAGACCAAAAACTAGGAGGTGAGGTCGTTGACAATTCTCCAATGCCTAGGGTGGGCAGCGCTCTTCGCCTACATCTGGCAAGGAGTGATGTTGGAGAGCGGAGACCGACTAATAGCTGATCCGCCAAACTACAACAATCCTCGCACTGGTATCTACATACTTGGCTACACTGTTGGGCGAGTCATCATTTGGCCCTGGATTCTCTGGCATAGCGGCATCAAAGTTGATGGAGTCATTGCGATCGTCTTCATATTCGCCTGCGGTTTAGCCATCGGCACAATCGTCGGTCTGCATACCGAGATCCTAATCTGGATTATTCTTTCTGTCTTGGGTGGATGTGTAGTTGGCTTCCTCGCTGTTCTTTTCTTTAGGCTAATGGCAGCGGCAGCGGGAAACTGAAAATGACTTATCGAGGGGGAGCTATCTTCAACGGGTCTAGTTCGTACTGGACCCTTTTTGTTTATCTTATTATTTTATTATTTTATTTGTTGATTTTCACGCCCTCTTTTTTTAAAAGTTTTTCTTTTGCTTCCTGGCCTTTGGCATAACCGCCAATTTGGCCATCGCTTCTAATAACCCGGTGGCAGGGGATTGGTTTGGTTTCGGTTAAAGGCAGCTGCCATTTGCGCTCCCGGTAGTTTCTATTTAAAATATTCCCCACTGCCCGCCAAGCCCGGGGAGAGCCGGCTTTTTGGGCAACTTGTTTGTAAGTTAAAACTTGACCTTTGGGAATTTGGCTAACGATTTTGAGTACTTTTTGGGTAAAATCTTTGTTCATATTCTTCAAAGAAAATCCGCCCCAATGCGCCGGGCGGATTTTCTTCACTTGCCTTTGACTTTTATCTTGACTGGCTTTTTGGTTTTTACTGGCTGAGTTTTGGGAAGAGTGACTGTTAAAATACCATCCTCAAATTCTGCCTGGGCTTTGTCGGGTAAAACCTGAGAGGGTAGTTCAACCGTTCGAGAAAATAAACCATAACTTGATTCTTTATGATAATAATTTTCTTCCTTAATCTCTGATTCATGCTTGCGCTCACCACTTATTTCCAAAGCCGTATCATTCACTTGGATATTAACATCCTCTGCTTTTATGCCCGGCAACTGGCATTCTACAATTACTTCCTTTCCTTTATCAATCACATCAACTGGCACGAAGGCAGTTCCTTTTGCTATATCGGAAGAATGATCGCCTTCTTCAAAAAGACGATCCAATTCATCATGAATACGGGATAAGCCAAAAGGCCGCCGGCCCGTAGGGGCCTCTGGCCCGGAGGGCCACCAAGGTGACATGGGCCATTGTTCCATGTTATTGCTCACCTCTTTTCCCAAAAAATTATCACAAAAAATTTCTTCAACCTGTTTTTGAAAAAGATTAGCCATTTGCAGAGCCAAGGAGAGGGATGGAATGGATTGGCCTGTTTCAACCAGGAAAAGCGCCTGACGCGAAATTCCTAGTTGTTTTGCTAAGGCCTCTTGTGTTAATTTTTTCCCCCTCCTTAATTGTTTTACTCTGCAGGAGATGGGAATAGTTTTTCTCATATTTAGCCACCTCAATTATTAATGTAAAGTAAACTTTACATTTTGTCAAGGCCCGTACAATAAACTCGGATATTCCACTCGGATTATTCATCCGTGTTCCATGCCGAGTTTATATACGGGCCGCAGACCCCGTATATGACGCTCCAGCAAAAAGAACCCCCCGCCGCCGGCGGGGAACCTTGATTCCTTCGGAATAAACAGGATGTAGTCCCTGCCCGCCGCTCAATCTCATTGCCAACTAGGTGATTATTCCTCTTGGCAATATAAGAACCTGTCG